>NZ_JBIFFO010000051.1:0-3657 GCF_043557115.1 Sulfitobacter sp. 1A13679 | reverse complement strand
GCTATAGAGGAAGTTAAAAAGGCGCCCAAGCGCGTTGTTGAGCGCAAGGCCGTTGTTTTCCAAAAACCCGAGCCTGTGCCAGACCACTGGGAGCATGTGGAGCGTTACTTAACGAAAGCTCGCAGGCTGTCATCGAAGCTGGTCGAAGGGCTTTACAGGCGTGGTGCAGTCTATGCCGACAGATTTAAGAACGTCGTCTTTGCAAGTGCTGGCATCGCGATCAAGCGTGGGACTGGCTTGAGCGACTTTAAAGGCCTCGCCACAGGATCGGATAAGAGCCTGTGCTGGCGGGCGACAGTCGGTCGAGAGAGCCGCAAATGGGACAATCTCATCATTGCCGAGAACCCCATCGACGCCCTGTCATACATGCAGATCCACGAGCTGACCGGCACCGCCTGCGCTACAGCTGGCGTTACGACTGTAATGCCAAAAAACGTCGAGGCAGCCGCGTGGGGCTCTATTGTTATAGCCTATGACAACGACAAGGTTGGAAAACTTGCCGCTCCTAAGCTCGCCAAGGACTTCGAGGACCACGGCTTCAAGAACGTCCGAGTCCATCACCCGGAAGCGCCAGTGAAAGACTGGAATGAAGCTCTGTGTAAAGCGGACGAGCAAGACGGCCATGACGCAAAGCCGGTTGACCCGGATCGCCCCAAGCGGCGGTTGCCGCCCGCCAGCAAGGCCCCGAAGCCCCCCGGCATGTGAACCGCGCGAGGCCCGCTAGGGCTTCGCTTGGCTCCGCCCTGGCTAATCCTCACCAGCCCCATCGAGGATCGGCCCTAGCCCCAGCCGCAGAGCCGCTTCAGAAAGCCTCAAGCCTTTCTTTTTCCCAGCAGCAAGCCCACCAGCGGCAGCTGGTGCAGCCAGCCGGAGGCTGGCGTCATCTTTCTACCGGGTGGACGAACCGGAGGTCGGACCCGGTAGAAAGAATAAGAAGGAAAACTATCTAAGTTATTGATTTTATTAGGGGGGTAGTTCGTTTAAACGAACTTTTTGTCCTATTTTTTGAACTTTTGAATGAAAATATGTGTGTTTTGTTCGTTTTTGGGTGTGTTTTTGCGGAAAATGATTTAGAGGTTATGAATAGGTGCGAACTTGGAGTTCGTTTTTAACGCAGATTTAATGAACTAGAAGTACATCTAAGGAGAACATAGAGTTCGCTTTAGAGGGGTGAAAAATGAACCAGAAGAAGAACACAGACAAGATTATGAAGAGGGAAAGAGAGCGGCCGCTCCTTCCTTCCGAAGAAGCGAAGAGCATGCCTAGGCCTTCTTTGAAGGCCTTTACGGCACATAAGGAAAATCCTTTTCTAGTGTCGATAATGGATGAAGGTTTTTCAGTTTCAGTAAGAAATACGCAGCAGCTGAAGGATGAAGTTGCTTACAACTACAAGACTGGTGAGGTTGGTGGTGCATTAACCATTGGCGTCACCCAGATGGTTGACCGTGAGCAGTTCGTGAAGCTCTTTTCAGCAGATATTACCACGATGCTGGGGCTGTCTCCGACAGCCGCACGGATCTTTTTTGTGCTGATTAATGAAGTTCAAAAGGTCAAGGACAGCGACAAGGTTTATCTGTCACTAGACATTGTAAACGACCTGATTGAACAAACAGCAGTGAAGATGAAGAACAGCCCGATAAAGGTCAAACCTGTCGGGAAAACGGCCTTCTATAAGGCTATGGCAGAGCTTTTACAGCACGACATTTTAGCCCCATGCAAGATCGGTCGAGACGCTTACTGGGTGAACCCAGCACGGCTCTTCAACGGCTCCAGAATCGTACTCGGCAAGCAGTACATCATTGAGCAAAACGAGCAGGAAGGCTTGAACCCTGCGTTACCCCGACCCAAGCAAATGGACTTGTCCGAAGTGGACGACAAGGCCAGCCCATATTCCCGCATCGATGAAAGCGGGGATGCCAGCCCTGACGAAACGTCAGATTAACCACAGCCCGTTACATAGGTAATGCAACCAGCCAGCATAAGGAGAAGCGCATGGCAAAGAAGAAACCGAAGTATCTAGAGCACGCCCCCGGAGCAGGGGAGAAGCTCAGCAACGTCAATGCAAGGGTAGAGCAGTCGCTTCACGACGACTTTAACAAATGCGTTGAGTTTGCACAGCAGAACGGCATGAAGCTCAGCATGACGAACGTAATTAAAACTGCAATGCGTGAGGCGATTGACGAGGTGCGTGCAATGCCGGAAGCGCAAGGCAAGCTCGACCTCTAGCATTATGCGTTTATCCCAGCTTGTCTCTGAACTGGCTATGTATTGTCACTTCGGAGACAGCGCCGGAGCTTTACGAGTTATCCACGAAATTGAAGCGCGGGGTGTTACCGTGCGTAAAGATCAGTAGCTTTACAAAAGGGGCGTAGCCCCGCGCTTCAAAAGTTCTTTGTGTACTCACTACACAAACGAATCGACCCTCCGGGCACGATTAGTTTGCTACATGAGCTTTTCCCCTTGGAAAAAGAAAGATTGTGGAAACCTTCTGGCCTTACCTCTTGTGTAGAACAATGAAGCAAATGGAGCAGCTATGGCGTATACGATCTTCCGAACTGCAAAGCTGAAAACCGGGGGCGAGATCGCCGCATCGGTTCAGCATTGCATGAGAACTAGAGCCACCCCAAACGCGATACCGGGCATTAAAAACCGGATCGTCTGGGGTAGTGCAGACCCTCAAAAGGACATTGACGAGAGACTTGCCAAGGCCAAAGGCCGCAAGAACTCGGTCAAAGTCATTGAGGTCTTATCGACCGTCTCCCCTGAGTGGTTCGAGCATGCCACCACCGATCAGGTAAACGAGTGGTGGAAGAAGTCATGCACCGAAATCATCAAGACTTTCGGCAAGGAAAATGTGGCTCATTTGCAGATCCATTTCGATGAATCGACCCCGCACATCACGGGCTATATCGTGCCGAACAAAGACGGCAGGCTCAATGCCAGGCACTGGCTTGGAGGCCGTCAATTGTTGTCCCAAATGCAGGACAGAATGGCCCAATGTGTGGCACATCTGGGCATTGAAAGGGGTGTCAAAGGCAGCAAGGCCAAGCACGACAGAGTCGCCCGTTTTTATGGTGCCATAGAGCAGGAAGTGCCCAGCTGGACCCCGCCCACAAAATGGGAGGCACTGACCTCTGACGACTGGAAGGAAGCCTTGCAGAAAGACGTCGAGACGATGCACCTGCAAGCTCAGGCTGGCATCACAGCCAGAAGCGAAACCGCTGGCGCTCGCGCTACCGCAAAGGCAGCAGCCAGTAAAGCGGAACGTAATGCAGAAGAGAAAGCGCGACTGAAAGAGCAGCTTGATGCAGCACGTGCCACGCCATTGCTTGAACTGGCGCAACGCTTGGCGCTTGAACAGGATAAAGACAAGAACTGGAAGGACGTTGACGGCGAGTTTGCCATCTCGATCACTGGCCAGAAGTTTTACGACCATAAAGCGGGGCAGGGTGGAGGCGGTGCAGTCGACTTCGTTAAGCATGTAATGCAATGCGACTTTACGACAGCAAGAGACTTTCTAATCTCAAATTATGGCGCAGACAGTTACGTTAGTAACGCAACAGATGAAGCACGGCGTAAAGCTATAGAGGAAGTTAAAAAGGCGCCCAAGCGCGTTGTTGAGCGCAAGGCCGTTGTTTTCCAAAAACCCGAGCCTGT
>NZ_JBIFFO010000050.1:0-3871 GCF_043557115.1 Sulfitobacter sp. 1A13679 | reverse complement strand
AACAAGGCGATTTCCGGCCTTGCCATGGCGCTCCATGAACTTGCCACCAACGCCGTCAAGCATGGCGCGCTTTCGGTGCCTACGGGCGGTATCGATGTAAGCTGGCAGAGCACCGCAGATGGGGCGCTGGAGCTGCACTGGAAGGAGCACGGCGGTCCCCCGGTGACCAAGCCTGAGCATGAGGGGTTTGGCACCCAGCTACTGCGCCGTGGTGCCCTTCCTCCGCCACATCGAGTGGAACTCTGCTATCTCGCCTGTGGGCTGGAAGCCCATATCCATGTCGCTGGAGATGATCCCAGACCTGAGGAGTAATTCTTCGTTATGCCTATTGTCTAACTGTCGCTCAGCTCTCAGGAAGCATGGACCAGATCCCAGTTACACAGAAGACAGAACGCTCTCGTCAGGTTTGCAGCGGCGCTAAGATTTTCAGTTTGGCGAGACCAGGCCAAGGTTCAGTTCCCCTGAATCCGCATTGGTGAACTCGGGCTCGGACCTGTCCAACGCTTTGTCACCAACGTATTGAATACGGTAGATCACCCCACCCGTATCGTCCGATAGATAGAGCGCACCATCCGGACCCTGAGCCAAACCGGCAAGACGCCCCATGTTGCCCCAACCAGTCGGGCTTGCATCGTCTTGCATCAGGAACCCTGTGACGAATGGCTCCATGCCGACAGGCTCGCCATTCTCAAAGTCCACGCGCATAACCTCATATCCAGAGGGCGGCTGTCGGTTCCATGAGCCACGAAAGGCCACAAAAGCATCGCCATGATAGTCTTCAGGGTAAGAATCTCCCGTATAAAAGGCCATCTGCATTGGTGCCGCGTGCGGTGTGTGCAAGCCGATAGGTTCTTCGCTGCCGTCGGCATATTCACTAAACGAGCTATCCGGCGGAGTGTCCTGCGGATTGAACCGCGACAGGGCGTAGACATAAGGCCAGCCATAGCGGACCCCCTGCTCGATGCGGTTGAACTCTTCATGCTGCTCATTGTCGCCCAGCCAGTCGATGCCGTGGTCGAACCCATAGAGCTGCCCGGTTGATGGCTGGAAGCCGTAGCCGATCGTGTTGCGCAGGCCAGAGGCAAATATCTCGCGAGCCGAGCCGTCCGGGGCCATCGAAACGATGGTTGCGTTTTCCTCGTTCGTTTCACCGCAAGCATTGCAGGTTGAACCGACCGAGATGAATAGGTTTCCATCCGGCCCCATCACGATCATCCGGTTCGGATGCTGGCCGCCTTCAGGAAAGTCATCGGCGATGGTCTCCAACTCGTCGAAGCTCCCGTCGTCCTGCCGCTCAGTGCGAAAGACTTCCTTCACTGTCATCAAATAGACGGTGTCGTCGTCGATCTCAATGCCATGCAGGCCTTCGCGCTCGACGACGATCTGCTGCTCGTCGGCCGTGCCGTCGTCGTCATTGTCGCGTAGCATCAGCACGTTGCCGGGATCCCGCTGAGTGACATAGACCGCGCCATCATCTGCAACGCGGATCATCCGGGGGTTCTCGAGATCACGTGCAAAGACATCTATATCGAAGCCGTCGGGAAGTGCCAGCCGCTCCATGCGCTCCTCGCTCCACTCGATCGGGATCGGCTTTATGACGTGGCCTACGATTTCGACGCCCTGTCGGCCTCGATCTTCTTCGGCTGCGGGCTCGCTGCTGCCCGCTCCGGCTTGGGCGAAGGCGAGATGCGGGAATGCTATGGCGAGACATGTGAGGAAGGTGGTCGAGCGCATGGGCAGCCTCTCATTATGACTAATACCCCAACTTCATAAATGCATTCCTGTTCCACAGATAATCCACAAGCGTTTGCGGCAGACTTAAAGGGCCGCGCGATAAGCCTCATTGCCGGGATCTTCTTGGATCGCTTCAGACGACCGCGGTCGGGATACGCCTTGTCTGGACTTCGCTCCAAAACCACCGCTTTTGGCCGCATGTTCTGGCAAGGTGTTTTTGTCTGAGAGCAGTCGTTCATGGTCTATGCGGCGAGCGTCAACTTCGAGCCCATCCGAGACATTCAGGCAGGCAACTGGAAGGTAGTTGCTCGCGAGTGCCGCGGAAGGCGCGGCCCGAAAACCGCCGTTCGGTCTGCCCATATGCGGCATGATTTGATAAAGGTTGCTTAAATCATATGGTATGGTATGTTACCATATTTCTTCAACAGACAGGCAAGGCATGCAATCCGTTACTCACCGAACTGCACATGGCGCGGCACGCATTCAGGCGCTGACCGATACGGCCGCAGAGCTGTTCCTCGAACGCGGCTACGAAGGCGTGTCAATCGACGAACTCATCGGCCGGGTGGGTGGCTCTCGGCGCAATGTCTACGGTCGTTTCGGTGGAAAGCAGGGGCTGTTCATCGACGTCGTCACTCGGCTGTGTGATGACCAAACCCAGCCCTTGCGAGATCTTGATATAGGTGAAGGGGAGATCGGCCCGACCCTGACGATATTCGGCAAAAGGATGCTTGAGATCGTCTTACAGCCACGCACGCTGGCCCTGCACCGCCTGATGATCTCCGAAGGTCAGCGTTTCCCTGACCTGGCGCAGTCGATCCTGCGGTCGGGACATGAGACCGGCACGGCAATCCTCGCTGAATGGCTTCGTGGGCGGCCCGGATTACGCCACGGCCCTTCGCCCGAAACGCGCGCCGAACAGTTCGTCTTGCTGCTGACGGCCGGCCCGCAACTGCGCGCGCTGACCGGGCACACTGCCCCGGTTTCACCTGACGAACGCGCGCATCATGTGCGTGAGACGATATCGACCTTCCTTCATGGCGCCTTGCGCGGAGACAATAACCAACATGCGTAATCTTCCCTGGAAATCCCTCCTCTCTTGGCTGCTGGCCGCGTTCTTTGTCGTGGGCGGGATCAGCAATATCTTCGCCTCCGGAACCATCCTCGCCGATTACGCAAGGTGGGGCTATCCCGGCTGGTTCCACTACGTCACCGGCGTGCTGGAACTGACTGCGGCGGCGCTGATCGCTTGGCGCCCGACCCGGCTCTGGGGCGCAGGCCTCGCCAGCCTGGTGATGCTCGGAGCCGCGGGCACGGTTCTGTCGCACGGCGAGTTCAGCCATGCCATCGCCCCGTTGCTGGTTCTGTCCGTGGCCCTGACGACGGCTTTTTTCGCTTACCGCGGCCACTGTCCCGCCGATCTAAATTGAACGTAAGCGCGCCGCAGGACTGAGCACGAATGGCGGCTTTGTCCGCATTGCTGCCCATGACCGAAACCGCAGCGAAGGTCGAGTCCGAGCCCTACTTTACGGAAGTTCCAGCCAGGTTTCTCAGGGTATCGAGATAAATTCCAAAAGGTCGGCTAAGGAGGATCATAAATACGATAGATGAACTGACGGCCGCGCCGATCTCAGAAATGGACGCGCCTGCCACCACAAGGGTCGCCATATAGACTGGCACTTGAAATGTGGTGAAAGCGATGATGTCACAGAAGACATTGGACATCCTACGTAGCGGTCGAAACTTCAGAAAAAACCAATCCCGCCAAAGTCCAAAGGGCCGCGCCGTAATCATCATGACCGGTATCATAATCATCCGCGCGGTCAAAACCTGTATGGGGTCCATACCAGCGATAAGAAGTTCGCTAAGAGCTGCGATCGCAGTGAAGAATAAAACTGTCCCGGCTGTGTCTACGATATAACTCCTCATAGTGCGGCGATATCCCAAATTCCCGTTTTTGTCGATGCAGTAGAGAATACTGGACGGCCGCTACGTCCCGCTTAGCAGCCATCTGCTCCCCAATTTTGTGCTGAGACGCGGAGAATGTCTCCTCCGAGCCCAAAGTTCCGGACTCGCTGCGCAGTGGCGAATGTCGGTTTCCGGTTCGCACGTCAGCTTTTCCGCCAGATCACTCGGT
>NZ_JBIFFO010000049.1:0-4499 GCF_043557115.1 Sulfitobacter sp. 1A13679 | reverse complement strand
ACTTGCAAATTCGGCGAGTTAACGTGACAACACCCTGTGGAGTTCTACGGCTTGGTATGAGTTCCGTCCCAAACACTTGCATTTAGCGGATATTCCGAATGAACTGGCTTACAAGGGCGAAGCTTGGAAAGGCTGTAGCCTCAGAGCGCACAGCGAGAGTTTTTGCAATCCGCTGCATTAATAAATCTCAGAAAAACACAAGCATGTCTGATTGGCACACGATCTCGCTTTCTGACGCTGCACGCAGGTTATTTCAGGGATGTATTGCTGCAGCGAGTAAAGTCCTCCGAACCAGGTCCGCGATAGCCTCTATCAACGTCTGATCGCTATCTCCAGATGAGTTGTTGATCAATTCTTGGATGAGCCTGTCTTTCGCCGATCATCTCTGGAAACCGGGCATAGCAAGCGAAAGATGATCTACATCAAGCGCGTTCGCGAACCTTCGGGCAACTGCGTAGGCGCCCCTTCGCCCTTCCCGAACCAAAGCAAATCACATCAGCAACCACCCACCCTACCGACGGTCAGCACACCCTAACCCCATATGTAACCATATGTATTCTTGATCCTTTGCAGGCGTTCCGGCGATAAAACCTCCAGTTCCACGGAGGGCACGTGAATCATGGATCCGACAAATTCAGAACTCGAAACAGGCCCCGCGCTGACCCTCGCAAGTTGCAAGGCAGAACCGCGCGTAAACGCCCCCCGGCACGTGCCGTGTTCGAAGCGAACTGTGCCGAGCCGGGTGCGACTGACCTCCAAAACGCCGTCGAACCCTTGAGCACGCGCGCTGCGGCACCTTTCAGACAGACTAATACAAGGAAAACGAATGCAATTCTTCAATAGAAAGCAGCTGGCCCTCTGGGATACGGCGCTCAGTACCTCTGAAGAGCTGGCGAAGGGGTTGTCGCGGCGTCAGTTCGGCTTGGCTGCGGCTGCGGCTTTTGCGATGCCCAAAGCGTTGAGCGCGCATGGCTCCACGCAGGTGACCTCTCAGGGAACCTACAATATCACAGTCGACCCGGTGCGCATCAACACGGGCGATTTTCAGAAGATGGGCGTGGGCTACAACCGCAGCCAGATTCCGACGATCCTGCGCTTCAAGGAAGGTGAGGAGGTTACGATAAACGTGACCAACAACCTCAGCGAAAGCACCTCGATCCACTGGCATGGACTTATCGTGCCCTTCCGTCAGGACGGCGTTCCGGGGATCAGCTTCAACGGCATCGCCCCCGGTCAGACCTTTACCTATCGCTTCCCGATCCAGCAGGCCGGGACCTATTGGTTCCACAGCCATTCAGGCCTTCAGGAGCCGGATGGCGCCTACGGTGCGATCGTGATCGAGCCGCGCGGCAGGGAACGCATACCAGCGCACCGCGACTATGTCGTTCAGCTGGCCGACAAACATCCCCATCCGGGCAACCGCATCTTGCGGAACCTCAAGATGCAGTCCGACTACTACAACCGTTCGCAGCGCACTTTTCAGGACCTGATCCGGGACGCCCGCATGGACGGTCTCAAGGCGACGCTGAAAGAGCGCCGCATGTGGGGGCGCATGCGCATGCTGCCGAGCGACGTCGAAGACGTGCAGGGATTTACCTCGCTGATCAACGGTCGCAGCACGTCGCAAAACTGGACCGGTTTGTTCCGGCCCGGTGAGAAGGTCCGCCTTCGGATCATCAACTCCTCCGCGATGACCTACTTCGACATGCGGATACCGGGACTGAAAATGGTCGTCGTGCAGGCTGACGGCAACGATGTGGAGCCTGTCGCCGTGGATGAACTGCGGGTCGCGGTTGCCGAGACCTATGATGTCATCGTCCAGCCTACGCAGAACAAGGTCTATAGCATTATTGCGGAATCCATGGGCCGCAACGGGCTTGTTCGGGGCACCCTGTCACCCAGAGAGGGCTATGCCGGTGCCGTGCCCCGTCTCAGACCCAAGCCCTTGCTCACCATGGCCGACATGAGCGGCATGATGGGCGGTATGGGTATGGATATGGGCATGGGTATGGGCGACCACGTCATGCAGAACATGACCGGAATGAACCACACCGACATGACAGGCATGGACCATTCAAACATGCAATCCAGCCAGCAGCCCCCGATGCCTGCGATGACCCCGTCAGAGGAAAAGCCGAAGAAAAAGACTTCGATGGCTGGGATGGACCATACGCAGATGCAAAAGCCTGCGATGGACGGCATGGACCACACGCAGATGCAGCAGAAGAAAAAGGCACCGATGTCAGGCATGAACCATGCCCAGATGCAGAAGCCCGCAATGGACGGTATGAGCGGCATGGACAGTATGAGCGGAATGGCAATGTCTGATGGCGGCGATCCGTTCTATGTCCCGGGCAGCGGACTGACGCCTGTCGCGTACAACGGCGGCAAGTTCCTGTCCTACGCAGACCTGCGCGCCGCCAGCCCTCGTTACCGTCACCGCGCACCCTCACGCACCATCGTGTTGCGGCTGACCGGTAACATGGAGCGCTACATCTGGTCGATCAACGACGTGAAATACGACGATGCCGCCCCGATCACGCTCCGATACGGCGAGCGGGTGCGCATGCGGTTCATCAACGAAACGATGATGTCGCATCCGATGCACCTGCACGGGATGTGGTCGATCATCGATGCCGGTCACGGTCCGCGCAATCCCATCAAGCACACCGTGAACATCAATCCCGCCGCCACGACGGACATCGAAGTCGAGGCCGACGCCCCCGGTCAATGGGCGTTCCACTGTCACCTCAGCTACCACGCGCGGGCGGGAATGTTCCGCAAGGTCGTGGTCAAGGGACGCGCGGCTTGAGCCGGGAAATACAAAGGACGAACGTAATGAAATACAGTCAACTCGCCGGACTGGCCGGCCTCATCCTTCCTTGGGCCTCGCTCGTGCAGGCTCAGCCCGTCAAACAAACCGAACAGCTGATCTGGGGCGTGCAGGCGGAACAGTTGGAAATTCGCGCACTGGATGACGAAGAGGTCCTTGTCTGGGATTTCGACGCCCTCATCGGCACGGATGAGCTCAAGCTGGTGTGGCGCAGCGAAGCTGAATACGGTCTTTCGTCCGATGAGTTCGAAAGCCTCGAAAACCAGCTACGTCTCCGGTTTCCAATCTCGACCTTCTTTAACGGCGTGGTCGGAGCCTATGCCAGCACACCCGAGGGCGTTCCGGAACGCTACGCGGCTGTCGTGGGGGTAAAAGGGCTCGCGCCGCAGTGGTTCGAGATCGACGCCGATCTCTACCTCTCCGACTATTCGTTCTTCAGTTTCGAGGCGGAATACGAACTGCTCCTTACCAACCGTCTGATCCTGACCCCGAACATCGAGATCGATATGCCGCTGAAGGATGACATCGCCCGGGGGCGGGGTGCGGGTGGCGCAGTCATGGAGATCGGTGCGCGGCTGAGTTACGACCTCATCGACCGTGCGGTCTCACCCTATATCGGCGTCAACTACGAGACCTCGTTCGGCGACACGCGGGACATCACCCGCGCGGCCGGTGGGGATACAGATGAGTTCTCGGTCGTGATCGGTACACGCCTTCAATTCTGAGATTTGTTCCTGCGGGAGCAATCCGGAGGGCTGATGAGTCCTCCGGCCAATACCTGAACCCAAAAGCAACCAAGGACTAAACAGATGAAACATCTACTGCTGACAATCGCACTGGCTTCCTCCTTTGCGGCACCGGGGTTTGCCGGCGAAGCGGCTCACGGAAACAAGTCCGGCGACACCCATGGAGAAATGAAGATCGGCATGCCCGGCGATGCCGCTGCGGTGGACCGCACGGTCGAGATCGACATGGTCGAAACAGACGACGGCGAAATGCTGTTCAAGGGCGGCGATCTGGATTTCAAAGAAGGCGAGACCGTCCGTTTCGTCGTCCGCAACGAGGGCGAGTTGGACCATGAGTTCATTCTCGACTCGCAAAAGAAGAACGCCGCGCACAAGAACGAAATGGCGGATATGAGCGGTATGAATATGGGTCATAATGAGCCCAACCGCATCCGGCTCGCGCCCGGCGAAGATGCCGAAATCATCTGGACATTTGCAAATAACGGCACGTTCGAAGCTGCTTGCCTGATCCCCGGTCATTACGAATCCGGCATGTTCCGCGAAGTCTCCGTTACTCACTAAACGGTCAGTGCGGATCGCGAGCACCGCCTTGCGATAACGTTAATACCAGAACGGGCGTACACCGCGCCCGTTCTTTCCCCCGTTGGGCGCCCGTCTGCGACGATGGTGTACCGCGCCAGCGGCGGTAGTACCCAGATCCGACGTTTGCAGCAACGCCAGATCGAAGCTGAAAGCCGGGGCCTGACGAAGGCCGAACGCAGAACCCGTGAAAGAAAAGGGACATTGAAGGGCACGAACTCGGCCGTCTCGACAACCGAAGGGCTGCGCCCGATCGATACGGGTGATACATCGCGCCCATTGTTCAAGGTGGAGAGATGGTGAATTGAGGTGTTGTCACGTTAACTCGCCGAATTTGCAAG
>NZ_JBIFFO010000048.1:0-4711 GCF_043557115.1 Sulfitobacter sp. 1A13679 | reverse complement strand
TCCTACGGCGCCTCATGAAGGGCGCGGACGCCACCAAAAGCGCTACCAGAAGTTACACCTCTCCCTGGGACATGACCTGAACGGGCTTCCCAAAGTGACGCATCCGACTAATCAGCTGGTGCAAGTCCACCAGGTCGACGCCCTTATAACGGGCGGTTCGATTTCCAGTGTCTTGGATGACAGTATGAAGAATTCCGTTCTCAATCAGAAGTGAAGCTTGGGATCGAGTGCAGCCGATGTACTCTGGAATCTTCGCTACCGGGACCGCACGCTTCAACTTTTCAATAAGTTCTTCGGCTGGCCCAGCAGGAACTGTCTGCCGAATGTTCACGACATACAAATCCTTGGGTAACATTCCAGACTGTGCAAGTGCGTTGGCCACAGTCTTCGCATGAACACCAGTATGAGCACTTAAAGATGCGACGGAGTGCTTCTTCCGCCATGGAATGATTTCGCCAAAAAGGTCCGTTCCAGCTGCAATGGGGAAAGAGTCGAGGATAAATTCGCGAAGGATCTCCCTAATTGGGCCAACAGGTTTGTCGTTGTTCCTAAACTGCACCCATTGGAACAGCTTGCCAAAAACGCCCTGGGGCCCACGTTGACCTGCGTTCTTATGCGGACGTTTAAAAAGGAGCTCTAGACCCTCCCGAATTCCCTCTTCCCCTTTTGATGTGAACTCAAAGCCTACCTGACCGGCACTATCCCACTCTGCTTCAGTCAATTTTGTAAGCGGCACCTGCGCTCCATATTCGACACAGGCCCCTAACATTTCAGTCGCTCGACTTGCTAAATCAATCTGTTGATCGTCCAACCAACAAGGTCCCTTGTGCCCTTCGAACCGCGCAATGATGTAGTTTTGGAGAGCCGAGGGTTTACATAGGGGTGCTTGTTTTAACAGCTTTTCTAGCCGCTCTTGGTCAGGTGCATGAGCCGAGATGTTTAACGCTAGTTCCGAGCCTCTAACCTGCGCCGTCCTGCACAGGGCCGTGGCATGGTGTTCACATGTTCTAACAGAGCGGAAAACCCATTCAGTTCGACCAATAAACTTGGGCGCTCCAGTGCCGCTTTCATTGTAATCAGACAACAAACAAGCCGGGCAGAATGTTACAGAACTCCTCAACAGAAATTCACGAAAAAAGGTTTCACCTCTGTAGGCGAAACGTCGATCCGACAGATATTCATGGCTTCGGGTTTTGAGGTTTTCAACACTTTGGCCTGAGATCGCGGAGGCGCGGCTAAAGACCTCCTGGCGTCCCATGTGGAGCTCCTGAAGAGGAATACCGACAAAATGTAGAAAGGCATTGAGCGAAAGTCCGCAATGGAACTGGCCAAACCGGTTCAACCAAGAAATGAGGCTCTCTTCTTGTGCTGGCGGAAAATGTGGCATTAGAAATTCCATTCAGCGCACCCCTGCTTGGCGTGTTTGCCTCTTAGTTCGGACTACCTCAAAAGCTTGGGCGTCCTGATCAAGTTTAATCGCGGCCCAGTTCGCTACAACAAATACGTTCTCCTCCCATTGGCACCCCTCCTGCATTCCCCAGGCTGCTGCAAAATGCTCCCACGTCAGATCGGGACCACCTTCTTCCAAGGCGCATTCAATAGCATTGATGATGGTCTCAATCGACCGACCAAAGCGGCGGCGACTTCCGTGGATGAGACGCCCTGAGATTGTGCTATCTACTGCAGGCGTAAGCCCCACTTTGCTGCAGTAGCTTTCAATCATGCTGTAAAGATTCTCATCATCCGTTCCTGGACAAAGAGGCTTCGGAACAACCTTAGTAAGGCGTCGGTTTACCTGCTCATCGAACCGAGTAATTTCGGCCAAGCGCTCGGTGCCACTGAGAATGGGGATCACTGCGGTTTCGCTCTGCATGAGCGACTTCAACATCTTCAGCATATCGTCGATCTCGCGCGCCGATCCAGAGAGAAACATATCATGAGCTTCGTCGAACCAAAGAACTGCGACGTTCAAAACCGCCAGGCGTCGACGTACGACACCCCAGATTTCCCATGCGGTTGCCCTTGGTGACACCTCTTTCATCCCTGCCGCAGCTAGTACCTCCCTGCCTAAGCTTTTCAGCGTGGCCGGACTCGGAACTTGCACCCGGAGAAACTTTTGAGCGTCACCTCCTGAACCCCCTTTCAGGGCTGGGTGTTCAGAAAGAACTCTGTTCAGCGCAGTGGTTTTGCCAGATCCGGAACCCTCAATTAGCGCAATGCCACGGGTTTCCAGCCTATCTGTATACCTTTCAGGCTCAGGAATAATGTGCCCAAAGGCATCTTGCTTGAGAAGGCGGTTCAATTGACGCAGGATCTCGTCATCCCGCTCCGTAGAAATATGACGCTTTCTCAGCTTTGCGACATCCATTTTCCAATTGGTTACGATCTCTTCTCCCATTACTCATCTCCCTCACGCACGTCCCACTTCTTCCTCATATTTTTGGATCGCGAAGGAACTGAAGGTTCTGGTGGCTGTGATACTACCACGGCCTCCGTTTTCGAAGGTTGGACAGTGCGACCGTATTGACCTGGTGTGATTGTTGTATCGACGTCTGAACCAGTAATGTTAAAGCCGCAGAAGAGATTTTGTTCAGCGCTTTCAACGCGTTCAGGGTTCCAGTTCTGTGTGATCAGGCCGAACTGCAAAGATCGGTGGATATTCATTTCTCGAATAGCAGAGATTGCGTCGCATACCGTATCTTCCCGCCATTTAAGTTTCGCAGGATTGCTTGTTTTCAAGCTGCGACGTGCCTCGAGCCATACTTGAGCATGCAATCCGTCAAAACCAGAACCGACGGCCTCAAGTTGGTGCCATTCATCCCCCAAGCGGACTTCGACACAACCGATATCGCTGGCAAGCCAGCGGACGACCATTTTTTGTTTGCCAAATTTGATATACCAATTTGCAAGTGCTTCAGAATGATACTTAATCCCGAGAACGCTGACCCCGTACTTGTCAAGATGCCGTTTGACTTCAACTCCAAACGCCAGCCGGTCAGAACGGACAGAAGGACATGCTTTCAGAGGGAAGTTCCCATCCTTTGCATCATCCTCCCACTGCTCAAGGGGAGTTTTGCCACCGAGACCGCTATGCGGAGTGTTGTGATAGATATCTACGATCCAGCGGACCAATGCGAAACAAAGATCTTCGGGGCCTAAACAGGCACGCTTCTCGGCTGGGTGGTCCCCCCGCTCCAGTACGGACGAGAATGTTCGACCATTCAATCGAGGCAAAAGATTCATCGCCGCAGTACGAAACACACGTTCGATGGTTCCCCTCATACTCGGCATTCCCGCAATTGAAAGCTCATGGGTAATTTTTAGATCATTACATGCTTCCGTAAATTTGAACGCTTTGAACGCAGGCCCATTATCTGAGACAAGAGTTTCAGGGGTTGCCGCCATATGCCAGCCAGAAACCGCACCGACAGCATCTGCCCAACTACCCTTATCGGAAGTCGTCATCCGAAGGCATTCCAGAGAGGCGCAAGTTGTCGGGTTCAAAGTAAGCTTCATACCGACGATGCACCGTGTCCGGCAATCAATAGCTGCTGTAATCCACCAACGGCCTGTCTTATTGTCGAGCCCCAAATCGTTAAGCTCTTCCTTCGTAAACAAGCTGAGGAGGCCCGAATCCGCCAGGTGGGTGATGAGATCGATAGACCACTCGTCAATTTCAACCCTTTGGAAGGGACGATCAACCTGCAAACCTCCCGAAACAGGTTTGAAGAGCTTTACGGCTTCCGCATGGCCTTTCCGGGCAAGAACAACCTGAAATTTATCCAAGCCGTTGATCGCGTTCCTCACAGCTTCTCGTGACGGAACCCGCAAAGCGCTCAACCCTTGCTCTTCGCGTTTCCTGTTTTCATCCCGAAACGCAATTTTTACGTCGTCAACAGTGGTTGCTTTCCACGGGCCGTTAAGAGATAAGTAGCTTTCCTTCACTGTACGCATGAGCAAGGCGCGCTCTTCCGCATTGAAGTAGCTGATTCTATTGCCCCTGTTTGAAATAGAATCTGCCAAACCGTTCATGCCAAACTCGGTAAATTTGGCGAGCCACGACCTCAAAGTCCGAGGGTGTACTGGCGCTACAGCGGCTACCAAATTGCCGCCACGGGTCTTGCGACGAACGCCTGAGCGAACGTCAATCTCGCGCTGAATGGCTTCCGGCTCAGGGGCTTCGTCAGAAAGGTAGGAATGTGCGCGCCTACAAATTTCAGGCATGCATTTCTCAATCGAGCGATCATTCGCCTTAACGAGGGACTCCTGCTGCATTTCGAGGAAGGCTGAAACGAGAGCATGCCGGAGTTTGAGGCGCATCCTCTGCTTGGTAGAAAGGTCGCAGAGCCGCGAAGTCGACACCGCCGACCTGCGGGCGGCGGCCTTAGGGGTAAAAAAATCCGGTTCGTGATGAATCTCTTTCGCCATATTCAGCCGTGAAAGCTGGCAGAAGTCAAAGGTTTCAGAAATTCCGGTACCGTCGGCATTCATAAGCACATAGCCATTACGCGTCTTTTGTGCCAAACGCATATCTCGACCTCGGATCGTGATTTTATCATGAGAGTTGATCACAAAACGGCCAGAGTATTTTTCAGAATAGTTGGTCATTGTACGGTCTCCATACGGCGGACAAATGTGTTGATTGTCACTGAGAACTGACCCGGTATTTTCACCGAGATTTGACCCACCCTCAGTTATGCGTCGTGGTTTA
>NZ_JBIFFO010000047.1:0-5471 GCF_043557115.1 Sulfitobacter sp. 1A13679 | reverse complement strand
CCTACGGCGCCTCATGAAGGGCGCGGACGCCACCAAAAGCGCTACCAGAAGTTACACCTCTCCCTGGGACATGACCCGCTGCGTCTGCAAGGGTTCTTGCGACAGTGAGTGTCGTCGGTTCGCGAAATGCGCTCTCAATGACTGCAAGCGGCAAGGCGGCAAGAGAACTGGACTCCGAGAGCAGCGTGCGGAGATTTTCCGTGGCAACCTCGCCAGTCGCAGAATGCGTGACCCGCAGGACCTCAATCCAGATTTCAGCCGATAGCGGCGGGAGGTGGAGAGCACTTTGACACATCGCGCGTCCGACGGGGGGAAGAGAAGCGAGGCCCTGGGTGAGAACGATAACTTTCGCACCTTTGCGAACCGCAGAAGCGATGGCATTCTCAAAATGCTCTCCCCGCTTCTCTGTTTCGCTTTTGGAGCCCGTCAGCGCCTCTTGTTGAACGACGATTTCGAAGCCCCGCCACCGGCTATCCAAATGATGATCCAAGTCTGAAAGCCACTCCAGGATCCGCTCGATCTCGCGCCGAACAGCTTTCAGGTCTTGGGAGGATGCGACCGCAAGCTGGGTGAAAGACCGCGACTTCGTAAAGACTTCGATGTCTTTGTCGCTTTGAAGCAAGGTCGCGAAGCGCGCGGCGTAGAGCAATGAAGCCACTGGAGGCTGAGGCAAAGGGCTGGTGCGATGGGTATCAAGTTCCTCCGCCCAAGGGTCACAGCGCTCTGCGATGGCTTCCGCGACCTCGCTGTCGGTCATTCCGGAAGCCGCTGGTGTCGCGGAATAGAGCGCATCGAAACGCGCCTGAAGCGGTGTGAGCATCGCGTCGAAACTGGGCGGCACGCCAGTACCGACGGCGAGGTCGCAGGTCTCCGCGTCAAAATCAGCAGGTGAGCCGCTGATGACGCGGGCTTCCGCGACACGGTCGCGATGCCAAAGGGCAATGCGACGCAAGAGAGGGCGCATGATCGAGCGAACATGCGGAGAGAGCGCGCTGGCGCGCGGGTTCAATGATAGTGGTGCCATAGGGGAAAGGTTCCGGAAACGATGGGAGGGAGGAAGCGCAGCGCAGGGCGCGGCTACGCTTCGGTATCAGTAGGAGGTCAGAATGGAGGCATGTCCGAAGTCGGATCCCAACCGTCGACGACGGCATCGAGAAGGTCGGAAATAAAGGCCTCCGCACGATGGTCATAAATTTCACTAACAGTACGGAGGTGCTGTTCGAAATTCTTAGACGGCACGATCAGGTCGGGCCAAGAAGCTGCAATGAAGGAGTGCAGTGCCTTTTCGATGCGGACAGCCTGATGTCCCGTTGTCATCGGGATGTCGCGAATGACGGCCCCCTTGGTCACCAGCGGGTCATGCTGGACCTGCCGCACCCGGTATTCCGGATTGCTGCTGTACCCCAGTTTGATCACCGGAGATTCCGGAAGCTGGAAGCGGAGGAGGTAAATCTTGCTCGGCTTGGATGTCCAGCTTTCACCGCAGCTGGCGCAGTCGACGTCGCCGTGCCGCATGTTTGCAATCGTCACGTTTTGCCGGTGGCCGCAGGCGTGTTCGTATCGACGATAGCTGGCATGCTTGCGGTCTGCATTGCAGATCAACTGCCAGCCCTGCGCTTCTGCCTCTCTGGCATGACGTGCTCTCAAACAAATACCGCAGCTCAATTTGTGCCCACCAGCCGCCGCGGTCTCGACACGTGTATGCTGCCGGCGATCGGCATGGCCGCAGGGCAACTCGTAAAGGCCGTAGCGTCGCTTACCTTTTGGGTCAGGTCCTAGAAGGGTAGCACCATAGCCCGCGGCGGCATTCTCGCGGCGCGTTCGGATACAATGAGGACATTCTGGATTGTGATCTCGAACAACGCTGACGCGCTTCAGAGTCGGCGAACCACAGGTCTTGCACCCAAGAACGAGGTGCTCATGACTGACGGCACGGCCTACGATGGCAAAGCCTTTTGCATCTGCGGCTTTCTTCCAATTCGCGAGAATGGGCCCGTGGTGAACTCGTCGGAATTTTCCATCGATTGGAAAGGCGTAGATAGAATTGGTGATAGGCATTCAAGACTCCAATCGAATCTGTCGCGCGCCGGAGGAAGGAGCGGTCGCGGGGTGGGGTTTTGGGAAGGAAAGCTGCCGCATCGAAGCCGTGCGAGGCGCACCAAAAGGAATAGTGCGGCAACTGATTTCGCGTCCGATCAGCGCAGGCTCATGACGACCAAGTTCGCGCTGTAGGCTTCCAAGAGGCAAAACGCTTCTTCCAGCAGGTCGGCCACTCCGGGGCACGCCTTTCTGTGCTTCTTTGCGCTCGACAGGATGTGCGCGCCATGAAGACTGACACAAGTTGGTTTCGGGGCCTGTTCCGGAATGGTCTCAAGCATCCGTGCCGCGGCTGCTTGCAGATCCGGGTGCCCATCTTGCGTATTCTGAACGGCGTGCAGCGACTGGATGCAGGCTGCCCAAACCGATGCTGCGGCATGGCCCAGTTTTGCGCGGCTAGGAGCATTCGACGGTGCCGCGAAATACTCCCAATCCGCACGGAGCGCCGCGAAGAGAAGATCCAGAGTATTCCGGAACTCCAGACGGTCGGGAGACGCGAACTCAACAGAGGGTTCAGCCCCGTTCGGTGCCGTGGTAGTATGTGTGTCAGCCATAATGATCTCCATCTGATCGTTTCGGTTAGCGAAAGCGGAGGAGTTGCAGCTTCTCCGCTTTCGTGCTTCCATATGATATCAAGAAATCAAACCTGTCAATAGGCAATATCATGAAATCACGCGGACGCCCAAGAGTCGACACTCAACCGGTCATGGTTAGGATGCCAACAGAACTTTTAGCGGCCCTAGACGAGGCGCGGCGAGTGGATGAAGATCTCCCCAGCAGGCCGGAATTGATCAGGCGGATCATTGAGGACTGGGCTGCGCGGCGAAGGCGGGAGAGTTAGTTTTCATTGCAGTGACTAGGCTATGCTAAACCTAAAAAAATCGACCAGCCGGGGTCTATATTTGACGCAAGCAAACCATATCCGAACGCGGCGAGCGCGTATGTTCGCCGTTGCCTAGAGCCATTACTTTGGGCGGGGAGGAGCCATTCGCCGCTGTTGCGAGGGGGGATTGCGCTGGAACAGTAGGAGCAGACGTTCAGATGGGCATGAAACCGAATGGCACGCGGCACCCCCGCAAGTCTCCTCCGAGCCCAAGAAGACTTCGTAAATATCTGGAGGCTTCGGTGGCAGGATAGATGCGCTTGTCGCGAACGGCCCGAAGCGGTTTTCAGTCAGTGCCGCGGCGAGTGTCTGCTCACCGCCCGGAGCAACCGGGTCAGCTCTCGGCCCATTCCCGACCTTCAGAACACTGCTTCGACGCTGCTTCGCAGCAGCATCAAGCGGACATTGATCCGAACCACTGCTCTTAGAAGGGAAATGACGCGCTGACTTGACCTCTCCGTGAGACAGCGCGTCAGCTGTTCAGCGGAAACGCGCTGCGTTCTCTGCGGCCGCAGCCTCCGTATCGCCCTGACCGAAAGCCGACGATCGCGGCTCCGGCAGTTGCAGCGCCTCCTGGACCCGCGGCATGGCGTCAATGCGGTCGAACCACGCTTGCAGGTTCGGCAATCCGTCGACGCTCACCGTGGCCCAGAAGTAGCTGCGCGCCCAGGGGTAGGTCGCGATATCCGCGATGGACATCGCATCGCCGACCAGCCAGTCGCGCCCGGCAAGCCGCGTATCCAGCACTTCCAGCAGGCGGCGGCTCTCGGTCACGTAGCGGTTAACGGCATAGGGCACCTCGTCGCCATTCGGCTTGGCGATCCGCTGGAAGAACATTGCCTGGCCCATCATCGGGCCGATCCCGCCCATCTGGAACATAAGCCATTGCAGCGTCTCCGAGCGCTCCTTGAGATCGTGGCTGAGGAAGCGGTCGTATTTCTCGGCGAGATAACACAGGATCGCACCGCTCTCGAACACGGCGAAGTCATCCGCGCCGCGATCCACGATGGTCGGAATGCGCCCGTTCGGATTCAGGCGCAGATAATCCGGCGCCTTCTGCTCCTTCTTGCCGAAATCGATCGGCACCAGCTCATAGTCGATCTGCGCTTCGTGCAGGAAGATCAGAGGCTTCCAGCCGTTCATTGTGTTGGCGGTGTAGAGGACAATGTCAGGCCGCGTCATTAGAAAACTCCCCGAAGGTCATTGCCAGATGGTCGTCGAACCGGGCAAGATCTGTGGTTACGTCGGGGTTCTTCATCACGTCGAAAGCCCCGAAAGTCGGCAGCGGCGCCATGCCGAAGAACTTGGCGTTCAGATGGACCGGGCGCAGGAGGTCGTCCAGGGACATGCCCTCGAAGAACGGCTCTGCCGGGTCGTCGAAGGCCTCAGCCGGGGCGTTCAGCGTTGCCGAGATCATGTAACGGGTTCCTGCCAGCTTGCCGCCCATGCCGTAATTCGCTTTCGGTGCGGCAGCGCTACGCCCGTCGCCGTTGCTAAGCTGCCCGCCCATGCCGACCGTGTAGACCTCGTCCATGTATTTCTTGAACGACCACGGCACGCCCATCCAGTTCACCGGGAACTGCAGGACGACCCCGTCCGCCCAGAGGTGGCTGTCCACCTCGGTCTGCACATCGTAACCGGCTGCCACCGTAGTCAGGCGGACCTCGTGTCCCTGCGCCGCAAATGTGGCCTTGGCGCGCTCTACCAGCGTTTCGTTGAGTTTACCGGGGGCAAATTCATAGGGTTGCGCGCCGTTCAGAATGTAGATCTTGCTCATGTCGTCTGTTCCATCGTTGCTGCGCCCGCTTGACATAGGCGGGGTCCGGGATGAGATGAATGTGGTGGGCAGCAAAAACAACCAGTATACTTTTTGTAACCTAAGCCGGAACAGATCAGCGGAGCGCGAAACGATGGATGCAAAGATCGAAATAGACGGTGCTGGCCGACGGAGCGCGGCAAATGCCTGCACCGAGCCCTGCGCGATCGAGCGTGGCATGCGGATCATCGGAGGGAAATGGACTGGCTCTATCCTTTGGCACGTCAAAGATGGGCCGGTGCGGTTCAACGACCTCGCCCGGATGATCGGCGGCGCATCCAAGAAGATGATCACGGAACGCTTGCGGCAACTCGAAAACCAGGGGCTGGTTAGGCGCGAAGTCTGCGACACTGCTCCGATCACCGTGGTTTACGAAATCACCGACTTGGGGCGCACAGCCTTGGGTTTCCTGGACGAACTGCGCAAGTGGAGTGAGGGCCTGCAGAAGAGTTTGACCACCGAAAAGTGATGGCCTGTAGATGGCATGATCGGCCCAAAGGAGACATTGACCGACGGTCGCAGTGCCGCAATGCAGCTTCCCCAAAGCGGACGTTGTCGGCGGAGTGCAGCATTTTGGTATGGTCAATGACCGCAATGCGGACAAAGCGCCATTTTGCTGCGGCTGCGCAAATGGCTGCTTTAGGCCTGGCGCACCAATAGAACATTGCAGCAGGA
>NZ_JBIFFO010000005.1:0-196809 GCF_043557115.1 Sulfitobacter sp. 1A13679 | reverse complement strand
GGGAAGTGTGTTCACATGGGTCAATTCTCAGTGACAATTTATGGGGCTACCGGGTCAGTTCTCAGTGACAATCAACAAACCTTCGTATCTGCTCCAAGCGGGTAAACTGTTCCGGCTTGATCGACTATCCCGCAAACTTTGTAGCTATCAACGAGCTTATCCAGCTCGGCTTGTAATTTTTCTCTAAAATCCATTTTTTCCTCACCAATTTCAGGCAGCGTAGCCTCCTCATGTAACCGGGTCCAGCCCGGCATTTTTAAGACTGCCCTGCCGGAACTATTTCCTAAAAAATAGCGAGGCAGAAAAAATGGCACAAAGAAATCAAAGACAATTTCAACAGGCATGGGCGTTGGCTTGGCTTCAGCACAAGGACGAACACGCCCGCGATCTGCTGATAAATTCATGCATGGGAATGGTGCGACGTAGAGCATCCAAAATGCTCTGGTCGGGACTTACCTTCAAAGAGCTCGAAGCTGAGGGCATAGCAGCCTTGTATGAGGCCGCAGACACATACAAACCGGGCAGCTGCCTGTTCAGCACTCACGCATATGCGAAAATAATTCAGCCCATGTTGAAGCTCGCACAGTCTGCCGGCAATCCCTACAGCATTCCGATGAGCCGACCGGAACGAAAGCTTCAGTACAAACTGAAAAACGCGATCTGGAAATATGAGTCTGCTGGCGAGACTCCCGGCCGGGCATTCGATCTTGCGTGTGAAGAACTCGGGCTTAGCCACGAAAGAGCGGCTGATTCACTGGCAACACGAGCCGCGATCAGCATTCAATCCTCTTATTCCGTTGACGATGAGCACTGCATTCAAATCAAATCGAATGAGGATTATATCGAGAATAGGATTGACGATGAGCGTGTCCAAACCGTGATCCGGGAGGTCTTTGCCGGCTTAAGCGAGCAAGAAAAGCACATTCTACTATCTCGAATGTTATCCGAAAACCCTCCCTCTCTTGATGATCTTGCAGCACACTATGCTGTTCCAAGAAGCCGAATAATGAGGATTCGAGATGAAGCTCTGCGGCATGTTAGATTTGAATTGAAGCGGCGTAGGTTGGAATTATCTGATTTAATTTCAATGGGTTGATTATTTAGATGACAAATAAATAAAAAAATGTCGTTTTTTAGTTGTGAGATGATGATTGCAGACCCATATCTATTCCAGAGGCAGAGAACAAAACAGAAACAAGCCCAAGCCTCTGGGGTAGAAACAGGAAGAGTATCATGAGCAGCTATCAAATCGACGACTACAACCTCGCAAGCTACGGCGACTTTTATCACATCGGCGATGGTAAATACGAGTGTAGAGATACTGGCTTTATTGGCACATACGCACAGATTGTCGGCACCAAGTCAGCATCAAAGGCTCCGAGACCAGCACCGGCGTCGGCTGCAAAAAAGGCGGCAGCCGATGCGGCTCGCACCGACGTGAAGAAAATGGGCGATTACCGCGCTATGACGTCAGGAACTCCGAAGCAGAAAGCGTGGGCAGAAACGATCCGCAGAGACATTTTAGTAAAGATGCCGTCAGATGTTCGCGGGCATTTTGTTCACATCAAATCTGCGAAATTTTGGATCGACAATAGAGAAGAAGATGTTGATTTCTGGATGTCGAAAGCAGAAGTGCCGACGAAAAAATCCCCCAAAAAGAGAGTGCCGGCTGTGAAGGGTGTTGCCCGCCGCTCCAAATCAATCATCAACAAACATCCGAAGTTGAAAAGCAATAAGCAGCGCGCGCCGCAATGGACGCAACCCGGTTTTGAAGCTCAAGCCTCCGCATTCGAGCATCTCGACGGTCAGGTTCTTGAAGATTTTCTTGTCGAGATGATGACTGTTCACTGCTTCCGGCAAGGGGCCGACCTGCACGCGGGGCGCGCTGCAATCAGAGCGCGCTTCAATATCGCTGACGAAGCGATGCTTTGAGAAATTGTAAGCACGGGCCGGGGTTAGCGCCCCGGCCTTCACTTCACATCCTGAAAAGGAAAGACAGACATGACAAAATCAAAAACCAACAAATTCGACGCATTCACTACTGAGCAGCTTTTTCGTGTTATGAACTTCGCACGACGTGAAGAGATACCTCTTGAAAATTTGTGGGCTGAGATGCGCATAACAGAAGAGCAGCGCAAGCGGATGAACTACGTCAATGATCTCATCAAAGCTATTATTGAAGAGATCACATTTCGCAACAATCCTGAGGAGTTTGGTCAGTATCTCGATGCGCTTTATGAAGAAATTGATGAACTTGAGATGGCACTTGATCAAGACAGATTTGAAGATGGCGATGAAGAGGCGATGATCGAAAGACTTCATATTCTCAACGAAGAAGCCGATGAACTCTGCGACAGATTGATCAAAAATGAAAGGCGGGCGGCATGAACTTCAAAGTCAAATTCTCACCACGACTTCTTGAGCGTGCGAAGAGATCGAGTGTCGCTGTTGTCAATAAGGCGCTGAATATGAAGTATCGGGATTTGAAGCCACTTCTCGTGTGTTCTGATCCGCATACTGTCGGCATCTCGATCAGTTTGAAATACAGCGACACCGGCTCCTTTGAATCTGTATCAGCCGACATTGCCGACCCCGAAGTTGTCAGGCGAGATATGAACTACCCCACAATTTATCTCGATGCCGATCCGGATATGGAAGCTCAAAAAGTCCTCGCAACAATCTACTGCGATCATATCAAGACGGTCTTCAAGCGTCGGCACGGTAATCGACCTCTATATGTCATGTCAGACGATGAATTGATGTCAATGTCGGACAAGTGGATTATTGACGCGGACGAAGCAACCTTTGAGTGGGGTAAGGCCAAATCCGATGATGTGCTTGTAAATCACGTTCTCGCGGAGTTCGCGCTGGCTGAGCTTGATGCGCGAAGAATTGAAAGTAATCATGCCTTTCTTACGCGCCTGGGTGAAATGAAGGAGAGCGCGCAATGACACTTTCAGCGCATCGTCGTATGCAGTTATTCAAGACTGTGAACAAGGGCCCGGTATCTGTCGGCCAACTCGATGGCGCCGTCCTTCTTCGCTATGACGGACTGCTCGTAAATGTCTCGAAAAGACGGATGAGAGTGTCGTGTCCATTTGACCGGGATGAAGCTTTGTATCTTGAGAGCCTGGGCGTATTACGGCGCGCTCAGGAGGCCATTGACACTGATGAGGGGGCCTATGACCCGCGGGTGCGTATGATGCAGCGTAAAGTCGCATTTCAGGCGCAGGTGATCGACTTTAGGCAGCGACTGCGAGACGCTGTTCGATCTGCTGAATAGCATCGTCTGGGCTGCGGGCGACGATATAGATACCGCCTCTGGTTTCGATGTGCTTTTGAAACTTGATCTGGTCTGGTCTTTGGCGCCCGGTCTTAGTCTTGACTTCAATCCCGATCCATCGCCCGTCCAGACAACCGGATATGTCCGGTTCACCCTTTAGCCCGATCATGACACGGCTCAAGCGTTTTAGCACTGCCAGAGGGTTTTGACCGGATGCGATAGCCTTGATCGCTTTGGCAATCTCTGCGGCTGGTATGTATTGGCCCACATCCCTTGTAATGAACAAACCCCGCCCGTGATACTCTTTACTCAACCGAACATGAATGAGCTTCTGGATATCCCTCTCTTTCATAGCGACGCCTCGATCATAGCGATCATGTCGACCGCATTGTCCTCATTGACCGGGAAATTCACTTTGAAGCCATTTGCGAGCAGGTCAGCGTGAATGGCGCGGGCATCATCGGCCCGCCCGGCTGCAAAATCCTTCTTCATCCGGCTCTCGAGGACATGACGCGCTGAATGTTTTGCTGAATGTCTGTTTTTCGTGCCGGGGCGGCGCAGGATCTCTTCTGTGAGGGCTTTGAGGGTCTTTGCCTGACCTTGTGCCTGACGCGCCGCCAGACCCGCCTGGCGGCGTTTTTCTTCGATCTCCTCGGCCTCCATCGCCCGGAGTTGCACAGCCTCCTTTTTGGAGATGCGGAGATCTTGCCCATTGTCTTCGCCGCATTCGGGGCAGACGCATCCAGCGCCCTCCCACACGAACCAGCATTCATCGCATCGACGGACGGAAAGCCGAACGCCGTCCTCTGTCACCTCTGCGTCACTGGCCTCGCCGCCATTTCTCCAATCCCTGATTTCAGTAAGTGTGCCGCAGCGCATGGTGTTGCCGACATGGTCATAGACATACCCCGCGATCTTGCCCTCAGCAGTCCTCGCTGGCCGCCCGAGGATCTGAACCCACAGGTGCGGAGAGGAGGTAGCTCGCAGAACGATGATCGCGTGCAAGCTCGGTAAATCGAAGCCGGCGCTGACGCGGTCTACGACAATGAGTGGCCCGCCATCGGCTACCCATTTCAGCTTTTCTGCATCATCTTTGTCGCCGCCGAGAAAGACCTTGGTCTCAATGCCAGCCTCTTCGAACTCATCATGAACCGACCAAGCGTGTTTCTTGTTTTGGCAAAAAATGAGGGTTGGGCGACTGACACAGTTTTCTCGGTATGACTCGATAGCGTCGCCGCAGATGTCCTTCGCTTCAATCTCCGCAATAACATCTTCGTCGACATAGTCGCCATTTCTCGTACGAGCTTTGCGCAAGTCGAGCCTGTCCGGGCAAATGTATTTGAGCGGGCTTAGGAACCCGTGATCGGTTAGCCAACACGCTCCATGACCTTCGACACGATACGGTGCCAGCTCGAACAATGCCGCAGTTGGCGTCCCGGTGAAGAAGATTGTGAGCGCGTCCGGGCTGTGATCAATGACGCGTCCATACTGCGCCCCTGCCCCACCCATATGAGCTTCATCAACGAGGATAATGTCAAAGGTTTCGAGAGCGTTTCTCTTCTGTCGAGCGTCAGCCGTTTGCACCGTCATGACTGAAATATTGGGATGACCTTGCGCCCGATCTCGGAGCTGATCGACTACGGCCGTGCGATTACTTAGAACCAGAACCTTCTTGTCAATATTGGCATAACTATGCGCCAAGATTTGAATGACAACTGACTTACCGTAGCCGCAACTTGCTTCAAAAATGATCTTCTTCGCGCCGGATTTGATGCCGACACGCAGTAGCCCGAAGTCTTTGTTTTGATGAGGATGTGGTGTCGGTAGCATAACCGAGATATCGGTCCCCGGTTATGCTTTCGCGCTTTATAGTTCGCGCCCTTTGTTCTTCTTGCGTTCCGGCAAAACGCTACCGGCAAGTTCAAAAGCCTTCACAAGAAGTGGATGCTTTGTAAGCCCGGATTTTGTCGCAGCATCGTAAAGAGCGTCCCTAACATCTGCGAGTTTGCTTGCGAACTTTGCCATCGCGGTCTCTCTCTTTGAGACCTCTTTCTCTCGGTCTGCCAGCTCGCCTTCACGCTCTTTCAAAGCAGTCTCACGAGCCTCCAGTTCTCTCGCCTTCCGACGTCTCTCATCGGCGGCCTTGATGTCATCTTCAGCTCTTTTGCGACGCGCCTTCTCATCGAGTTTTGCGCGCTCTATAGCAGCATCGGTGGCGGCCTTCGCGATCGCCTCATCAGGCTTTTTGAGGATCTGATCGACCGTGCCGTAATCTCTTTCAAGCTCTGCCAAAAGTTGCTTTTTTGCGCGCCGAGTTGAGTGTTCATTGCGTCGTGCCGGTTCAAGTGCGCCGATCAGCTCAAGCACATCGAAGGCGATTTCACGGCGCTCATCGTTCGGCTTCATGCCTGACTTTGACCGCCCCATTTCAACTGCATCGACGCGATTTTTCAGCACCCACATTGCTTGTGCGTTTTTCGACCCATTGGGCAGTTGTTCGGCCTCTCCGGTCATGCCATCGAGACTGGCTTCTTTTATAAGGTCATCAACCATTTTGCGAGCTTGCCGACACTTTGCAGCCCGAGGCTCACCCCTCACAATGTTCATGTCTTTGTGTTCTTCGCGCGCGAAAAATGCGCCGATTGCGTCTTGCGCAACTTCGTATCCAGTGCGTTTTCTGCGACCTTTCTGATCAAGCTCATTTCTGAAGAAACGATGCTCTGAGGCTTTCCAATTGTAGCGGCCGGCGGGGAAGCCTTTTGACACTCTTTCTTCTTGATGCGCGAGAAATGAGTGAATGTGAAAGCCTTCTTCGTCTCTATGTGAAAATGACCCGACATGGGCCTCTCCGTGCTCTTCATTTTGCCATTCGATGACGGCTTTCTCGAACCGATCCTCTTTGCGAATATCGATGCGGAGTTCAGTGCCATTTGCACCAAGTTGTTCGCGAATATGCTCAACCGGGCAGTCATCATCGGCAAGAAAATATTCGTGATGAACAGTCAAAATTGCCTGACGCCATGGCTGCGCTTTCGCGTCCCAGGGCCTCTTGTGTCCCGCAGCTTTCACGGCCTTTGCGCGCCCCGGATGTTTGTCGTGAATGTGCCCTAATGCTTGCGAGTTCATGTTGTGTTCAGCCATCTCTTCAGTCTGTCGGAACAGATCTTCGAGGGCGGCAACAGAGCCATGCGGAACTGTGTTCAAATGCACCCGCGAAGCATCGACATGGCGTAGTTTTTTACGCGTCGCAGGGTCCAGATGGCTGATGAGTTTTCGCAGGTCGGCAGGTCCGCAACGCTCGAACCGAAGCACAACCGGGAACTTTCCGAGGGCACGCATTTTTCTGTTGTAGTCTGACATAAGTGTTCTCCCTTATTTGACAGGGAGTTGGCGCCTGTGGTCTGTTTTCGCTCCTATTCTCTGGATTCTTTTTAAGTGGATTCCGGGAGTTCCAAACTCACTACGAAAGTCCCGGCGCTACGCACCAGTTCTTTCGAGTTCGCGAGGGTTTGGTGGCGCCGCCCCCATCCCTTCGATCCCAAATCCCCTGATCTGCCGATAGCGTAAAGGGAGCCTCCGACCTCCCCTTACAACCCCATGGCCTGGAGCCGCTCGCCGCTTTTCCTGGACCTTTCAGGCATCTCCGATGGGGCTTCCTGCCGGCCGGGAGGTGAGGCTCTGCCGACACCCCCTGGACCCCTCTCCGCCATGGGAAGAGAGCGTGCGCTTCTCCTCCCCTGGACCCCTCCAAGGCACCCTGCCGGGGGCTTTCCTGATCAATCTGCGAGAGTGATAGCGTGGCTGTTCCGGTCGGAACAGTTTACAAATTTCAGGCTGTTCCCGTCGGAACAGTTTTGCAAATGTACTTCTCTGTTCCGACCGGAACAATTTGCAAATCGGTGTTTTCTGTTCCGGTCGGAACAGAACCTCTCACACTCTATTTTCCGGAACCATTTCGCGCGCCACTAAATAAATCGCCGCATCATTTTGAGTGGCTTGCCTCTGTCCCTATTTCCTCTTCAGAAATTAAAAACAAAGAGCAGGGATATGAAAAAACAAAGGCTTACAACTGTAGCGGAGGCGTTGGAACTTCTCGCAAAATCGCCGGGTAATCCGAAATACCTCGAACTTTATGACTCAGTTTCTGACGTAGCAAAGGCGAGATCAAAACGCGAAATCAGCTTGTCAGAATATCATGAAAAGATCGAAGAAATCGTCTCGAAGATGAAGACTGTTGCAGACACTGCCGCGGTCGAACTTGCGGTCTCATGCGATAAATTGTCGGCTGACGATGAGGCATTCTTGCGAGCACAAGTCAAACAGCGACTAACTGAAATCAAGTTGGGGATCGCGCAATGAAACACGATGTAAAATTTAATCGCGTCGGTGTCTATCCTGGCTTTAGCAATGAAGAATACCACACCGGGCCGGGTGTGTCGAAGTCGAGCTTGGACGTAGTAGACAAGAGCCCTGCGCATTTCAAACAATCGCGGCTCGCTGGCTACAAAAAGTCAACGCCGGCTCAAAAGCGCGGCACGATGTTTCATACCATTGTGCTTGAGCCTGAAACATTTTGGGACTGCTACGCCAAACCGTTCGAAGAGCCGGCGGGAGCTTTGAAGACGGCCGATGACATTAAGTCTCGTCTGAAAGAGCTGGGGCTGCCGACAAACGGCACAAAGCCCGTTCTGACCGATCGTCTTCGCGAAGCTGACCCCGATGTTATTTTCCTTGATGAAGCCAAAGCCGCCTATGCCGATGCTGTTGGTAAAAAGGAAATCATAACCGAAGAGGAACTGGCGACGGTTGAAGCAATGCGCGATGCCGTCATGGCCCACCCAAGGGCCGGAAAACTTTTCGCGCCTAAGTCTGGTGTTGCTGAGTTGAGCTGCTACTGGAAAGACCAAGAAACCGGGGTTCTGTGCCGGTGTCGCCCTGACTGGTGGCGCTTTGACGGCAAGATCGTAGATCTCAAATCTGCCGCCGATGCCAGCCCCGAAGGTTTTGAGGCCAGCATGGCAAAGTGGAGCTATTACAAGCAAGACCCCTTCTATCTGGATGGTGCAAGTGAGGCTGTGAAGCAAGGCCCGGATCACGGCATGCCCGCGCCTACTGCGTTCATTTTTGTCGCCTGTGAGCCTGAGGCACCGCATGCCGTAGGTGTCTACGTCCTCGGACAAGAGGAGCGCGAAATCGGCCGCCGACATTATCGCAAGTCGCTTGAGACCTACGCCGAATGTGAGGCCAAAGATGAATGGCCAGCATACTCTGACCGCATCGAGCCAATCGGCCTACCGGGCTGGTTTTTGAGAAAAGAAGCCTATGAAAATGAAGGAGAATAAATATGGGCAAGATTGATATTATGAAGGCCATTGCGCCTAAGAGTGACCAGCTGAATGCCGATGACCTGATCGGTGGCCCCCGCGTCATCCGCATCAATGCAGTGCATGACACAGGCGCAGCAGAGCAGAGTATACACATTCGCTTTGACGGAGATGACGGGCGCCCCTGGAAACCGTCTAAGACAGCTCTGCGCGTTATGGTGGCTATTTGGGGCGATGACCCTGACAAGTGGGTAGGTCTTCACATCAAGCTATTCAATGACGAGAAAGTCAAATGGGCTGGCAAAGAAGTCGGCGGTATTCGCATTCTTGAAATGGAAGGTCTGTCGAAGCCTCGCACGCTTCAACTGACAACGACACGCGGCAAGAGATCTCCGACTACTATCCAACCCCTCAACGTCGAAAAGAAGTCAGGCGCCGATGACTGGAAAGCACGCCTATTTGCCGTTGCGGAGGGTGGCAAAGGTCTGACCGTCGATGATGCATGGTCTAAAGTGCCGGCCGATGTGAAAGCAGAACTGGGTGATGGCCTCTATGACCAGCTCATCGCGCTTGAGACTGCCGCGCAAGACCACATCAAAAATGATCCTGGTGCGGCGGCTGATGCTCTCAACGACAGTCTAAGCTAACTGACCCACCTGCCCTCGCCAGCCACACGCCAGACACGCCGCCCCGTCATCATCGTTGGGGCGGCGAACTGCGTCTAAGCTTTCCTCGACCAGATCAATGTCGCCGTCTGCGCCGAGATTGAACCAAATGCGCGCCTCAACTTGCAGCTTATCATCACGTTCACACTGCGGACATGATGCCGAAAGAATATTTGTCATAGTTACCTCAGAAAGTTGCCGCCAGCATTTTGGACGAACACTGCCTGTACCTAATTACTTCTTAGACAAATGAAAACGCACAAAAAAAGGAAGTCATCATGGCAGGTAGCGTAAACAAAGTCATCCTTATCGGCAATCTGGGTCAAGACCCCGAAGTTCGCGATTTCGCAAACGGCGGCAAGGTCTGCAACCTTCGCGTAGCCACTTCCGAGAACTGGAAGGATCGCAACACCGGTGAGCGTAAAGAGAAGACAGAATGGCATTCGGTTGCGATCTTTCAAGAAGGTCTCGTGCGCATCGCCGAGCAGTATCTTAAGAAGGGCTCGAAGGTCTATATCGAGGGTCAGCTTCAGACCCGCAAATGGCAAGACCAATCGGGCAACGATCGCTACTCCACCGAAGTTGTTCTGCAAGGCTTTGGCGGCACGCTGACCATGCTTGACGCAAAAGCATCGTCTGGCGGCAATGCAAGCGCATCGGCATCCCCTGCCCCGTCAAAACCCGATCAGGAAGATGACGAAATTCCATTTTAATACAAGAGTGGGCTACTCCGAGGCTGGCTACTCTACCGCCTTTACAAGCTCATATGCCGCGCCCACTGCCTCGAATCTTAGGTCATGAAACGGCAAATGTGAGAAAGAGCGAAGACCGCACGAGAAGTGGTAGAGACCCTGGCAGTTAAAATGCCGGGGTTTCGTATTTTTTTACAGAAATGTTTTTGAATTCATTTAAAATTGTCTATTTCTAATACAGCCGCTGACCCTGGCTCCATAAAACTCCCCGCCAATAACAAAGGGAGAATAAGAATGTCAGAAATTGATCCAGATCGCGAAGTTGAGGACATGATGCGCCTGTCGTGGAACGCAAGTCTCTATGTCGGTCGTAAGCTTAACAGCATGCTCGACAAAGAGAAGCCTAAGACTGATCTAACACACGCTCAAAAGCACGGTGCTAAGTGGCTTAGAACAGCGGAAATCGCGCGAGACAGAAGCAGGTCAAACGACCCCTTCGCCGCCGATCTTATTGAAATGGAGGCATATTTTCGGGCGCGTCATACAACAAACATGGTGCCGACTAAGAACCCCCTTCCTGGTCGTAGGCCGCTCGAAGCTACACGCATGCACGCTGAGAAATACAGAGGACTGCGCCGCGCTTACGAGTTTGAGACGGGCAAATGTGCTGCAACAGGCAAGAACCTCACGCGCTCACAAATGAACCATCGCGCAGCATTGACGAAGCCTGGCCTCAAGGCAGAGGCAAAGCTTCTCAACAGTGAGAATGCGGTGGATTCAAAGCTCTATCAAACCGGCCGCGAAGAAATGGATGGCGTTCGTCGATCACTCGAAGACGTCGCAAAACCTGTCAAGCAGAAGCGCAAAGCTCCTGCTCAACTCGCACGATAATCAAAGAAAACTGGAGTTAAAGAAATGAAAAAGATCATCACAACAGCAATCATCGCACTTACGCTTACAACTGCAATTCCTGCATCGGCTCAGGCGGGTCAGTTCGACGCATACATTGACAACTATGTTCAACTCAAGTGTGGCGGCGACTATTCAAGACCTGCGCGGCGTGGTTTGAATATTCCCGGCACCAAAAAGGCGCATAGGGGTATCACATGTGCCACCGCCGCACGGATGGACGCGGTTTCAGAAGTCTATACGGCAGTCGCAGTGCGTATTGAATCGATGCCAGAGGCGCACCACCGAGGCTCTGACGGCTTCTTAACGTCAAGCTCTCAAATGCTCCTTGCTTATGCGCACATGAACCACTGCGCGGCTCTTGCAAGTGAATACACGGTGCTGACTGAGCTTATCGACTATCGCAAAGCCGCCGCGATCACTAAGCGATACTCACATTGCTGAGACCCCTGCCCCGGCTTAACCGCCGGGGTTTTTCATTTCGTGATAAGGAAAATGGCTAATATGAACAGCATGATTGATCCAAACAACTGGGCTAACCCGCCGCTGCAAATTTTAGATGCTAATATTGATGAGCTGCCGGTCTGGCTGCCTGACTTTGAAGACGTGCCGGCGTGGGTGATCGCTTGCGTAAAGGCATGGGCTCACGGTCTCGTGCCGGTCATCTCAGGATGGCAGCACATCGAACACTCGTATCAGTATGAGCACGCTTTTTACTTGGATGGCGTAGAGTGGTGCTGGAGAGATGATGGAGACGGAGTTTGGACACTTGTGAATGTGTCAGGGCTTTTTGATGAGCCTTATTGAAATGCCGAGGGCGGAGCCGCAGCCCCGCCCTGGTTAACTCCCCATCTTCGTCTGCGCTATTGCAGGGGATCTGTCGCAGAGGCCATGCTGCTACCGTGGCGGCAATAGTTTTCCGGCTTACCCGGTGGCCCTATCCCAGGGCGCGGCGCAGACCCGCCGGATCGCTTTCCGGCTTCACATTTACCCACCGCAGGGCATATGTGCGGTGCTTCGCCGCCACCCCCGCGTCATAAGATGCAGAGATGACTATTTAGACTGAGTGCTGGCAGCGCTTCAATGAGTGGTGCAAATCCAACTTCTTACCTCAGTCGGGCGATCATAAGGTCTAAGAGATTGGTCCCCACGAGCGTTTTGCTGGCAGGCCTTGCGCTCGCGGAGGACCATATTACGCTTCTCTTCCAATGGGCGGCAAAGCACTGCTTTCCCGACACTAAGGATATAGGTCCCCGGCGCCGGTTTCGCGCAAACTTTTCATCCTGACGTGCAAGTAGAGGTTTTATGCATCAGTTTTATCCAACACTATCCTAATTTGCATCAGTGGCTCAACTGATGCAATGTCCAGTTCTGGGTATGTTCTGTCCAGTTCCTGCTGTGTTCCAAAGAAAAAGCCGGGGCAATTTCTCGCCCCGACCCGCATAACACATTGTTTTCTATAGATTCACCCAATCCGATAGTTCGGCGACTCCCGCGTGATCTGAACGTCATGCACATGGCTTTCCTTCAGCCCCGCGCCGGTGATCTTTACGAAGTTGCAGTTGCGGCGCATCTCATCGACCGTGGCGCAACCGGTATAGCCCATGGCCGCGCGCAGACCGCCGACCAATTGGTGCAACACATTGCCCGCGCTGCCCTTGTAAGGCACCTGACCTTCGATCCCCTCGGGCACCAATTTGTCAGAGGCCGCGTCTTTCTGGAAATACCGATCCGCCGAGCCGCGCGCCATGGCGCCCATGCTGCCCATGCCACGGTAGCTTTTGAAGCTACGGCCTTGATAAAGAACGACTTCGCCGGGGCTTTCGTCGGTGCCGGCGATCATGCTGCCGACCATGGCACAGGAGGCACCTGCGGCAATCGCCTTGGCGAAATCGCCGGAGAACTTGATGCCGCCATCGGCGATGATCGGCACGTCGCCCGCAGCGGCCACGCAGTCCATGATCGCGGTCAGTTGCGGCACGCCCACGCCCGCCACCATCCGCGTGGTGCAGATGGAGCCCGGGCCGATGCCGACCTTGACCGCATCGGCGCCCGCGTCGATGAGCGCGCGGGTGGCGTCACCGGTGGCCACATTGCCCGCGACGACCTGCACATCGCCGAACTGTTTCTTGGCCCGGGTCACCGCATGGGCCACGCCTTCGGAATGGCCATGGGCGGTGTCGATCACGATCATATCGACGCCTGCATCGACCAGCGCTTCCGAGCGCTCGAAGCCCGCGTCGCCCACTGTCGTCGCCGCAGCGACACGCAAGCGGCCCAGATCATCTTTGCAGGCGGTGGGGTTCAGCACGGCCTGTTCGGTGTCACGCAGGGTAAGCAGCCCGGTGAGCTTGCCTTCGGCATCCGTCACCAACAGTTTCTCGATCCGGCGCGATTTCATCAGGCTGATCGCCTCCTCCCGGTCCGCAGGCTCTTGCAGGATCGCCAGCCGATCAGAAGTCATCATCACCGAGACCGGCGTGCGGTCGTCAGAGGCGAAGCGCATGTCGCGGTTGGTGACGATGCCCAGCACGCGGCCATTTTCGTCTACAACCGGGAAGCCGGTCACGCGGTAGCGTTCTTGCAGGTCCTTGGCATCCGCCAGCGTCTGGTCGGGGCGCAGGGTGATCGGGTTGTAAACGATGCCGGATTCAAAGCGTTTCACCCGGCGCACTTCGCGGGCCTGTTCTTCGATCGTGAGGTTGCGGTGCACCACCCCCATGCCCCCGGCCTGCGCCAGTGCAATGGCCATGCGGCTTTCGGTCACCGTATCCATGGCCGAGCTGAGCAGCGGGATATTGAGCGCGATGCTCTGCGTGACGCGGGTTCGCGTATCTGCGGTGGACGGCAACACAGAAGACGCTGCGGGAACCAGCAGGACGTCATCAAAGGTCAGGGCCTCACGAATCTCCATTTAACACCTCGGGTCTGGATGGGTTCATTTGGCGGTTTCCTATTTCACGGATGGCAGGGATTGGAAAGACCTATTCCCCCGCGTAAGGCATGGACACGGAATGACGCGCGCGCGGTATGAATTGCCGCCCCGCATCTTTCCCCCGCCGCGCGGAACGCTATGGTGACGCAAAGAAACAAAGGACGGCCCCGATGAGCAGTGATCCCCTCGTGATTTTCACGCCCTCCGGCAAGAGAGGGCGCTTTCCCAAAGGCACCCCGGTGCTGACCGCCGCGCGGCAGTTGGGTGTCGATCTGGACTCGGTCTGTGGCGGGCGCGGCATCTGTTCGAAATGTCAGGTCTCGCCGGGCTACGGGCAGTTCTCGAAGCACGGGGTGACCGTCGCCCCCGATGCGCTGAGCGATTGGAACGCGGTCGAGGAACGCTATGACGAAAAGCGCGGCCTGAAAGAGGGCCGTCGTCTGGGCTGTCAGGCGACGGTGCAGGGCGATGTGGTGATCGACGTGCCGCCAGAGAGCCAGGTGCACAAACAGGTCGTGCGCAAACGCGCCGAGGCGCGGGAGATTGTGCTGAACCCGTCGGTCAAACTCTTCTACGTCGAGGTGACGGAGCCCGACATGCACGAACCCTCGGGCGATCTGGAACGTCTCAGGGCCGCGCTGGCCGAGCAGTGGGAGCTGGATAAAGTCACCGCCGATCTGCACATCCTGCAAATGATGCAGCCGGTCCTGCGCAAGGGCGGATGGAAGGTCACCGTTGCCGTGCATCTGGGCGATCAAGAGAATGCCGCGCGGATCATGAACATCTGGCCGGGGTATTACGAGGGCACGGTCTATGGTCTGGCGGTCGACCTCGGCTCTACCACCATCGCGGCGCATCTGTGCGATCTGCAAACCGGTGAGGTCATGGCCTCTTCCGGTGTGATGAACCCGCAGATCCGTTTCGGCGAAGACCTGATGAGCCGCGTCAGCTATTCCATGATGAACCCCGACGGCGCGCAGGAGATGACCCGCGCGGTGCGCGAAGGGATGGCGACGCTTTTCACCCAGATCGCCGCCGAGGGGAATGTCGCGCCCGATCTGATCGTCGACGCGGTCTTTGTCTGCAACCCGGTGATGCACCACCTGCTGTTGGGCATCGACCCCTTTGAGTTAGGCCAAGCGCCCTTCGCGCTTGCAACCTCCGGCGCGCTGCGTCTGCGGGCCGAGGATTTGGACCTGAACATCCACCCCTCCGCCCGCGTCTATCTGCTGCCCTGCATCGCGGGCCATGTCGGCGCGGATGCCGCCGCCGTCGCCCTGTCCGAGGCGCCGGAGAAGTCCGACGAATTGATGCTGGTGGTCGATGTGGGCACCAATGCGGAAATCCTGCTGGGCAACAAGGAAAAGGTGCTGGCCTGTTCCTCCCCCACCGGTCCCGCGTTTGAGGGCGCGCAGATCAGCTCGGGCCAACGGGCGGCACCGGGGGCGATCGAACGGGTCGAGATTGACCCGGAAACCAAAGTGGCGCGGTTCAAGGTGATCGGCTGTGACCTCTGGTCCGACGAGGACGGCTTTGAAGAGGCGGTGGCAAGCACCGGCGTCACGGGCATCTGCGGCTCCGGCATTATCGAAATGGTCGCCGAGATGCGCATTCACGGCATCGTCGACGCGCCGGGGCTGATTGGCAGCGCCGCGCAGACGGGCTCGGCCTCGGTCTTTGCCGATGGGCGCACCAACAGCTATCTGGTCTATGACGGCACCGAAAAGGGCGGGCCTAAGATCACGGTAACCAACCGCGACATTCGCGAAATCCAGATGGCCAAGGCCGCGCTCTATTCCGGCGCGCGGCTGCTGATGGACAAATTCGGCGTCGACAAGGTCGACCGCGTGGTGTTGGCGGGGGCATTTGGCGCGCATATCAGCCCCAAACACGCGATGGTGCTGGGCATGATCCCCGACGCGCCGCTCGACAAAGTCACAAGCGCGGGCAATGCCGCAGGCACCGGCGCCCGGATCGCCCTGCTCAATACCGAGGCCCGGGCCGAGATCGAGGCGACCGTGGGCGCGATCCACAAGATCGAAACCGCCGTCGAGCCGCGCTTTCAGGAGCATTTCGTCAATGCCTCGGCCATCCCCAACGCGGTAGAGCCTTTTCCCATCCTCAACAGCCTCGTCGCCCTGCCGGAGGTGACCTTCAACACCGGCGGCAGCGGCGAAAGCGAACGCGGCGGGCGTCGGCGCAGAAGAAGGGCGACGTGATGACTGCCTCAGACAACAGCGATCAGGTCGAATTCTGGAGCGCCGCTGCGGGGCAGAGATGGGCCGCGCGGCAGGCTGAGTTGGACATTCTGATGCAGCCGGTGCTCGACGGCGTGCTGGCGCGCGCCGAACTGGCACCGGGGCTGCGCGTGCTCGACATCGGCTGCGGCGCGGGGGCGGGCTGTCTCGCCGCCGCCCAAGCGGTGGGTAATGCGGGCACGGTGCTGGGCGTCGATGTCTCTGCCCCGCTGCTCGACCTCGCGCGGCAACGGGCCGCCGCCCTGCCCCATGTCGCCTTTCACCACGGTGATGCAACGACGCTAGCGCTTTCCCCTCCCTATGACCGGCTGATCTCGCGCTTTGGCGTGATGTTCTTTGCCGATCCGGTGCTCAGCTTCACGCGCATGGCCGCGCAACTCAGCCCCGGCGCGAAGCTCAGCTTTGCCGCTTGGGGCCAAATCCCCGAGAACCCTTTCTTTACCCTGCCCGCCCGCGCGGCCCGGGCCACCATTGGCGCCATGCCGAAAAGCGATCCCGACGGCCCCGGCCCTTTCGCCTTTCGCGACCCCGAACGCGTGGTATCGATCCTCGCCGAGGCGGGATTTGTCGATATCGCCTGCAAGGTGACACGGCTTGACCTCACCCCCGCGGGCTCGGTCGATGACCTTGCCCAGCAGATGTGCGACATCGGCCCGGCCAGCGGCGCGATCAATCATTTCGAGGCGGGCCCGGCACAGGTCGCGGAACTTCGGCAGACCATCGCCGACGCCCTGCGCCCCTATGCGGAAGACGGCCCCCTGCGCCTGCCTGCCGAGATCAATTTCGTCACCGCGACGAAACCCTGACTTGACCTTCCCCCGCGCGCCGATTATCTCACCCTCAGCGCGCGGGTATGGTGAAAAGGTATCACGGCAGCTTCCCAAGCTTTAGTTACGAGTTCGATTCTCGTTACCCGCTCCACGCTCAATCAATCGCCTTTCTGACCGCCGCCGGATGCCGCAGCACAAAGCGCGCGACGTTCCCCAAGGTCACCCCTACGAAAAGCCTAATCTGGTCCGAATTTCGCCATGATTGCCTATAAAAGTAGCAATCAGCAGGGGAATAACTTACGCGCGGATGGCCCAACGAGGTCAGATGCGCCCGCAGGCAAAGGAAAAAAGCGTGGCAAACGCGTTTCGGGACTACGCGACATCCAAGGCGTATATCATCGTCAATTTCATCGTACTGTGCTGTGTCGCCGGCATCAGCTATTCGATCGTCAAACTGGATTACGAGCAGCATATCGCTAGCATCCGTCAGGATGCCCGGCAAACGCTGCATGAAGTCAGCAATCAGGTGCAGCACCAGTTCCAGGAAACCATTCTGGTCACCAAGAACATCGAGAATATCCTGCTGTCCGGTGAGGCGTTCAGAGACAAGAAGATCGAACTGCTGGTCAAGGAGTTACGCGACCGGAACCCCGGCATTCAGGCCTTCGCCCTCGCCCCCGACCTCAAGATCACGCATAGCTATCCCAAGACCCAGAATGGCGGGACGATTGGCCTTGAATACAAGAACATCCCGACGCAGCTTTCCGGCGTCGCCAATGCCTACCGCCGCCAAAGCCCGACCATCGAAGGGCCGCTGAACCTTGTTCAAGGCGGCAAGGGCTATATCATGCACTACCCGGTGTTCGAGCGCCCCATCGGCCTTGGTGCGCCGCGTTTTTGGGGGGTGATGTCCATCGTCTTCCAGCCCGACCGGCTGTTCGAGCCGCATCAAAACCCGCATCAGGCCGCCGACTACATCTATAGCCTCCGCGCCTTTCCCACGGGCGTCATGCCGCCTGAGATTGAGCCTGCGGGGGTCGACCCCACAGCCCCCGTGCGCACCCGGTTCGAGCTTTTGGGCAAGACATGGGAGGCGACGGCCAGCCCCGCCAACGGTCTGCCCCCCTATGCCCCGCAAAGCCCCTACCTCGTAGCCTTCGCCTTGATCGCGACCATCGCGCTGATGGCGGGCCTCTGGGCCTTCCGCCGGGTCACGCTGAAAAAGCAGGAAGCCCATGCGCTTTTGGCTGAGGGGATTGGATCGATCCAAGAGGGGTTCATCGCCTTTGACGAGAAAGAACGCCTTGTCACCGTCAACAGCAAGTTTCTGGAGTATCACCCTGAAATCGCTGACCTTCTGATCCCCGGCAAAACCATCGAAGAGCTGTTGCGCCATTGGGTCGCCCGCCATCAACACCCTGAGCAGGTCGAAGAGCGGGAGGCTTGGATCGCCAAACGTCTCGCTCGGTTCCGCAACCCGACCGGCGCCTTCATTCTTGAGGTCTCGGATAACTTCTGGCTCAAAGTGACGGAATCGCGCACGCCGCATGGCTATACTGTGGGCATCTGGACCGATGTGACGGCCGAGAAACGCGCGCTCGACGCGGCCAAGGCGGCGGACCGCGAAAAGACCGAGTTCTTGAACAACGTCAGCCATGAGTTGCGCACCCCGCTGACCGTGATCTCGGGCCGGGCGACCTTCTTGCAACATGCCGAGAAGCTGCCCCAAGCCCGGCGTTTGCAGACCGCGCTGAACAACAGCCCCAATGCCACGCCCGACATTCGACACAGCGTCGATGAGTTCCAAAACTTCGTCTCTGACCAAGCGGGCGGCATCGCGGGGTCGTCCAAACATATGCTGCGCCTTGTCGAAGACCTGTTGGATTGGACCAAGGTCGCGCGCGGCAAGATGGAGCTTGATCTTCAAGAGATCGAGACCAGCGAGATCGCCCTTTCCGTCGCCGATGACCTGCGCCCGGATGCCGAGGCCAAGGGGCTGACGCTGACCTATGAGGACAATGGCACGGCCCTCGCCAATGCCGATCCGGTGCGCCTGAGGCAGATCCTTTACAACCTGATTTCAAACGCGATCAAATTCACCCGCAGCGGCAATATTCATCTGCAGATGCAGCAGGATGCCGAAGAGATCACCTTCTCGGTCTCCGACACGGGCTGCGGTATTTCCGAGGACAATCTCGAACGGGTTTTCCTGCGCTTTCAGCAGGTTGACGGCTCAATGTCGCGTGAGAACGGCGGCTTGGGATTGGGCCTTGCGATTGCCGAGCAATTGGCCAGCCTGCATGGCGGCAGCCTGTCGCTGGAAAGCAAAGTCGACGTGGGCAGCACCTTCCGGCTGACCCTACCCCGCCCCGTGGCCGATAGCGAGATGCGCCGCTCGGCCTGATGGCAAAACGCCCCGGCCCAAAGCGGACCGGGGCCGATTGCCTCAGCTCTCGCCCTGCATCAGCACATCGCCAAAGCGGTCCCGCAGATCGCGTTTCAGCACTTTGCCCGTCGCGTTGCGCGGCAGTGCCTCGGCGAAGACCACCCTGTCGGGCACCTGCCATTTGGCGATCTGATCCTCGAAAACCTTGAGGATATCCGCCTCTGACGGATCGGCCCCTTCGGCCTTCACCGCGACCAGAACCGGGCGCTCATCCCATTTGGGATGGGTGGCCCCGATGACGGCGGCGTCGGCCAGATCGGGATGGGCAATGGCGATATTCTCTAACTCAACCGAACTGATCCATTCGCCGCCCGACTTGATGATATCCTTAGCGCGGTCACGGATGGTGATATAGCCGTCGGCGTCCATCGTCGCGATATCGCCGGTGTCGAACCAGCCATCGCGCAGGGTGCTGTCGCGGTCGGATTGATAGTAGGCATCCAAAATCCAATGCCCGCGGGTGACCAGCGCGCCTTGGGTCTCGCCGTCATGGGGCAGCGGCTTGCCTGCGTCGTCCCAGATCTCAAGCTCAACACCAAAGACCGGGCGGCCTTGGTTCTCGCGCAGCTTGTGCTGGGCGTCTTCGGGCAATTCACCGTGTTTCGCCAAGGGCTTGTTGACGCTGCCCACCGGCGACATCTCGGTCATGCCCCAAGCGTGGATGGTCTCCACCCCATAGTCTTCGCGGAAGGTCTTGATCATCGACGGCGGACAGGCCGAACCGCCGACCACGGTACGCTCTAGGCTGGGCAGTTCGCTGCCGGATTTCTTTGCCGCCGCCAAGAGCCCCTGCCAGATCGTCGGCACGCCAAGCGCCAAGGAGACGCGGTAGGTCTCGATCAGCCCCACGAGCGATGCCCCATCGAGGTTCGGCCCCGGCAACACCATCCGCGCGCCGGTCATGGCGCTGGCATAGGGGCAGCCCCAAGCGTTGACATGGAACATCGGCACCACGGCCATCACGATGTCCCGCGCGGAGATCGCGATGCTGTCGGCCATGTTGATGCCAAAGGAATGCAGCACGGTTGAGCGGTGAGAATAGAGCACACCCTTGGGATTGCCCGTGGTGCCAGAGGTGTAGCAAAGGCTCGACGCAGTGTTCTCATCCAGATCGGGCCAGTCGAACCCGGCATCGCCCGAAGCCACCAATTCGTCGTAGAAAATCAACCCCGGCAGCGCCTCAGCAGCCTCGGCATCGGGGCCGGACAACAGGACGAGGTGCTTGAGATGCTCCAGCTTGTCGCGGATCGCGGCGACGAGGGGGACGAAGGTCTTGTCGATGAAGAGCACCTCATCCGCGGCATGGTTGAGGATATAGACAAGTTGATCGGCAAAGAGCCGCGGGTTGATCGTATGGCAGACAAAGCCCGCGCCGGAGGTGCCGAAGTAGATTTCCAGATGCCGCCGATTGTTCCATGCGATGGTCCCGCAACGCGCCTGCGGCGACAGCCCCAGATCGGTCAAGGCCGCGCCCAAACGCCGCGCGTTCTCGGCCACCTGCCCCCAGTTCGTCTCCTCAACCCCGCCGGTGGTCGAGACCGAGATGATCTCGCCCTCGGGGTGATAGCGTTCGGCATGGGAAATCAGGCTTGAGATCAGCAGCGGCTGCGTCATCATCTGGCCAAGCATAGGGGGTCCTCCAATCATTTGCTTTGAGACTGTCCAAAGGTCAGGGCAGTTGCAAGCCTTCCCCTCCGGCAAGTCGGAATAGCGCTGACGGACAGGACAGTGGCGCCGCGCAGGCGACTATCGCCCGCGCGGTGCCTCGTTCCGCTCTAAGGGCAGCCCCTAGCCGCGTTGCTGGTGGATATAACCGATCAGCCCGGCGGTAGAGCCGTCTTTTCCCTCGGTAGAGACCTCCCCTTCGACCAGCGGTTGGAGCGATTTAGCCAGTTCCTTGCCCAGTTCCACGCCCCATTGATCGAAAGAATTGATGCCGAGGATCACCCCTTCGACGAAAACGCGATGCTCATAGAGCGCGATGATCTGGCCCAGCGTGAAGGGATCAAGCGTTTCATAGGCCAGCGTGGTCGAGGGCCGGTTGCCGGGGAAGACACGGTGGCGCGCTTGGCGCTCAAGCGCGTCGCCCGAAAGCCCCGCGTTGCGCATGATGGCGCGCGCTTCGTCCAAAGACCGCCCGCGCATCAGCGCTTCGGATTGGGCGAGGCAATTGGCGATCAGCAGATCGTGGTGGTGCTGCAATTCCGGCTCATGCCCCTTCGCCGCCACCAGAAACTCGCAAGGGATCACCCGGGTGCCTTGGTGGATCAACTGATAGAAAGCGTGCTGCCCATTGGTGCCCGCCGCGCCCCAGACCACCGGGCCGGTGTGGCGCGGGCTGTCGGTGCCGTCCATCTGCACGCCTTTGCCGTTCGATTCCATCTCAAGCTGTTGCAGGTAGTCCGGCAGCATTTCGAGCCGCTGGTCATAAGGCAGCACCGCGCGGGTGGCATGGCCGCAGATTTGATTGTGCCAAATGCCCGAGAGCGCCAGAAGGATCGGCATGTTCTCCGCCGGATCAGCGGCGCAGAAGTGGCGGTCCATCTCCTGCGCGCCACGCAAGAAACTGTCAAAGGCCTTGGGTCCGATGGCGATCATCAGCGAAAGACCAATCGGCCCCCAGACGGAATAGCGCCCGCCGACCCAATCCTCGAACCCGAAGACGCGAGCCGGGTCGATCCCAAACTCGGCGGTCTTGTTATCCGCGGTGCTGAGCGCGGCGAATTGCGTCGCCGGATCGCCGCCGTGCTCCTGCATCCACGCCCGCGCCGTGCGCGCGTTGGTCATGGTCTCGATGGTGGTGAAAGTCTTGGAGGCAACGATCACCAGCGTTTTCTTGGCATCCAGCCCACGCAGCGTATCCGCGATATGCGCCCCATCGACGTTTGAGACGAAGTGGCAGCGCGGTCCATCGTGATAGGGCGTCAGCGCGCGGGTCGCCATGGCGGGGCCAAGGTCGGAGCCGCCGATGCCGATGTTGACCACATCCGTAATGTCGCCGCTGCGCACCTGATCGGCAAAGCTGCGCATCCGCGCCAGCGTGTCTCGCACCTGCGGCATCACATCCTCGCCCGCGACTTCTACCGGCCCGCCATCGAGATTGCGCAATGCGGTGTGCAACACCGCGCGGCCCTCGGTCTCATTGATCGGCGCGCCCGCGAACATCGCATCGCGCCGCTCCGTAACGTTGGCGTTGTCGACCAGTTGCAGCAGCGCCGCGCGGGTCTCGGCGTCGATATTCGTCTTGGCGTAGTCGAACAGCATATGCTGCGTGCGCAGCGAGAAGTCCTCGGCCCGATTGGGATCATCGAACAGTGCCGTAATCTTGCGGTCTGCCACGGCGCTTTGCCGCTCTTGAAGGTCTTGCCAAATGTTCATCATGCCGCCCAGTAAACTTCGGTTTCATCCAGCACCGCTGCGATCGGCGCTTCTTCGGGGGAAAGCCCCTGCGCACGCTCAAGGGCGGCGCGTTTCTCTTCCCCGAAAATCACGAGATGTTTGTTCAACGCCCCGTCGAGCACATGCGCCGGCAGCGTCACCCGCGCGGTCGGCTGGCCCTCGGGATAGACCGGGCACAGCAGCGGCGCATCGGCGGCCAAAGCGTCAGGCAGGCTCGGGTCGCCGGGGAAAAGCGAAGCGGTGTGCATGTCGTCGCCCATGCCAAGCAGCAGGACAGAGATCGGCACATGATCCGTCAGACTGGGGGCCAACACCTCTGCCCCCTCGCCCGGAGAAAGCCCGGGGCGGAAAAAGGGGATGAACTGCGCCGCCGAAGCGCGGTCGTTCAACAGATGCTCGCGCACCAGACGCGCGTTCGACAGCGGGTCATCCACATCCACCCAACGCTCATCGGTCAGCATCACATCCACCCGGCTCCAATCCAGATCGGTCGCGCTGAGCATCTCAAAGATCGGCCCGGGGGTAGAGCCGCCCGGCACCGCGAAAGACACGCGGTCATTGCCCGAAAGCGCCGATTTTAACTTGCCCGCCAGTTTGTTGGCGACATTCATCACCAGCATTTCGCGGTCCGCATATTCGATGATGTTCATGGGGATACCTTTCGCCATTCACGGCCATCGCGCCGCATCATTTCTGTCGCATCCGTGGGCCCCGCGGAGCCGCTGTCATAGGGTTTGGGCACGTCGTGACGCGCCTCCCAGCCTTGGATGATCGGATCGGTCCAGGCCCAGGCGGCCTCGACCTCGTCGTCGCGCATGAACAATGTCTGGTTGCCCCGGATCACGTCCATGATAAGCCGCTCATAGGCATCGACCTGATCGCCCCCATCGGGGCCAAGCGCCTCGGCAAAGGTCATGTCGAGCGGCACATCGACCAGACGCATGCCCCCCGGCCCCGGTTCCTTGATCGTCACGCCAAGGGTGATGCCCTCGTTCGGCTGCAAGCGGATCGACAGCACGTTGCGATGACGGCCAGCGTCTTCGGCAAAGATGGAATGCGGCGTATCTTTGAAAACCACCGTGATCTCGCTCGACCGCGCCACCATGCGCTTGCCGGTGCGCAGATAAAACGGCGTGCCATGCCAGCGCCAGTTGCTGATATGGGCCTTCAACGCCACGAAACTCTCGGTCCGCGACCGTGGGTTGCCGACGGCATCGCGGTAGCTGGGGGCATCTTCCTCATTGCCTTCTTCGGCCTCATACTGCCCACGCACCAGATGATGCGGCAGCACCGGATCAATCGCGCGGATCACTTTCAGCTTTTCGTCGCGCACCGCATCGGGATCAAAACGCGCGGGCGGCTCCATCGCGATCAGGCACAAGAGTTGCATCAAGTGGTTCTGCACCATGTCCCGCATCGCGCCGGATTTGTCGTAATACTCCCCACGCCCGCCGACGCCCACCGTCTCGGCCACGGTGATCTGGATGTGATCGACGTATTGGCGGTTCCACAATGGCTCGAACAGCATATTGCCAAAGCGCACCGCCATGAGGTTCTGCACCGTCTCTTTGCCGAGGTAGTGATCGATCCGGTAGATCTGCTGTTCTTTGAAATAGGTGGCCAGCGTCGCGTTGAGAGCGCGCGCACTCTCCAGATCGCGGCCAAAGGGTTTTTCCACGACAATGCGACATTCTTCGCCCGCCATGCCCCATTGCTGCAACCGTTCGGCCAGATCGCCGAAAAGCCCCGGCGCGACAGAGAAATAATAGACCTCGATCCGGTCCTTGCCGGACATCAGCCCCTGCAGTTCGGCCCAGCCGGTCTCTCCGCGTGCGTCGATGGCGACATAGTCAAGCTTGGCCAGAAAGGCATCGAGGTTGTCACAGGCGTCTTTCCCGCCGAACTCTTCAATCGCTTCGGCCACCATCTCGCGGTAGCCTGCGGCGTCCATCTCGGTGCGCGCAGCGCCGATGATCCGCGCCTCTTCGGGCATTTGGCCCGCACAATATCGCCGGTAAAGACCCGGCAAAATCTTGCGCCGGGCCAGATCGCCGGTGCCGCCAAAGATGACAAGATCGAAGGGGTCGACAGGGATAACACGCGAAACCATTGACTAATCCTTGTCCGGGCAGAGTGGCAGAGTTAGCGCAAACATACTTATTTTTCCCTACATCACAAGACTGTGCGCCCCGGTGCTTGGACTTTTAGGGTGCGCCGCAATAGCTTACCACAACAGGAACACACGGGATCACGCAAGGAACAATCATGAAAGATATTGCGCAAGCAAACGAGGGCAAGTTCCAGAACCCGGCGGTCACCGCCAAGGGGGAACCCCGCGCCACCGTGGCCCTGCGCGGGGCGGAAACGCTTTGGTTCAACACAGGCACCCTGTGCAACATCGAATGCGTGAACTGCTACATCGCCTCCAGCCCCAAGAACGACGCGCTGGTCTATATCACCGCGGATGAGGTGCGCGACTATCTCGACCAGATCGAGGAGCGTAGCTGGCCGGTGCGCGAGATCGCCTTCACCGGCGGTGAGCCCTTCATGAACCCTCAGATGATCGAGATCACCGAAGCCTCGCTAGAGCGCGGATACGAGGTGTTGATCCTGACCAACGCCATGCATCCGATGATGCGCAAATCGGTGCAAAAGGGGCTTTTACGGCTGCGCGATGCCTATCCCGGCAAGATGACCTTCCGCATCTCCGTCGACCATTATCGCCGCGATCTGCACGACGCGGAACGCGGCGAAGGCGCTTTCGACAAGACCCTGACCGGCATGGAATGGCTCCGCGATAACGGCTTTCGCATGGCCGTGGCGGGGCGGTCGATCTTTGCCGACAGCGATGCCGACAGCCGCGCGGGCTATGCCGCCTTCTACGCCGAACACGGGTTTGACATCGACGCGCAAGACCCCGCCATGACCGTCCTCTTCCCCGAGATGGACGAGGCCGTCGAAGTGCCCGAAATCACCACTGCCTGCTGGGGCATCTTGGACAAGTCCCCTGACGCGTTGATGTGCGCCTCCTCCCGTATGGTGGTCAAACGCAAGGGGGCCGAGAAACCCGCCGTGCTGGCCTGTACGCTCTTGCCCTACGACCCTGAGTTCGAACTCGGCACCACATTGGCCGAGGCGGAGCGCGACGTGGCGCTGAACCACCCGCATTGCGCAAAGTTCTGCGTGTTGGGCGGGGCGAGCTGTTCGGCCTGACGCCCCTGCCCTCGGGCTTACCGGCTCAATGTAGCGTGAACTCACCCACTTGGTTTTGCCATTCGCCGGGGCCGATCAGCTTGCGGTGGGTGAACCGGACCGAATGCAGCGGACCGTCCAACTCCGCGCGCCAGAATTCGACGAATTCGAACAGGCGCGGATGGTCCGGTGCGATGTCGTAATCCTGCCAGATATAACTGTTCAGCACATGGCTATAATCGGGCATGTGGTAAAAGAACTCTGCCGTGGTCAGCCCGTAACCTTTCAGCATCAATTCGGTTTCACTGCGGGGCATGTTGCGCCTCCCTTGCTGCCTCTGTAGAACAAGTTTGCGCGGTCAGAATTACTTTTCAATGAAAACAGTGTGTTGGCACTTCGACCCAAGTGCTGCCAGTGCGTTTCGGCCACAGCCATTGCACCTGATATGCCCCGTCTGCTATAGAAAACCCCAAGATATAGAACCATAAAAATGGTGGGCAAGATACGTGACCGATACGCCGGATACCCCTGAAAACGCAGACGAAAAGCCCATCTTTCACGGGCCGTCGGTGACCATCGAACACGAGATGCGCACGTCCTATCTGGACTACGCGATGAGCGTGATCGTCAGCCGCGCGATTCCCGATCTGCGCGACGGTCTGAAACCGGTGCACCGCCGCATCCTCTACGCCATGCATGAGACCGGCAACACCCATGACAAACCCTACCGCAAATCCGCCCGTCCCGTGGGCGACGTGATGGGCCAGTACCACCCCCATGGCGATAGCGCGATCTACGACGCGCTGGTGCGGATGGCGCAGGATTTCTCTATGTCGCTGCCGCTTTTGGACGGTCAGGGCAACTTCGGCTCGATGGACGGCGATAACCCGGCGGCCATGCGCTATACCGAAGTGCGCATGGACAAGCCCGCCGCCTACCTGCTGGCGGATATCGACAAGGAAACCGTCGATTTTCAGGACAACTACGACGGCAAGCAACAGGAACCGACCGTCCTGCCCGCACGCTTTCCGAACATGCTGGTCAACGGCGCGGGCGGCATTGCCGTCGGCATGGCGACAAACATCCCGCCGCATAACCTTGGCGAGGTGGTGGATGCCTGCCTCGCGCTGATCGACGATCCGGACCTGACCTCGGAACAGCTCATCGAATACGTCCCCGGCCCCGACTTTCCCACGGGCGGCATCATGCTGGGCCGCTCCGGCGCGCGCAAAGCCTATCTTGAGGGCCGCGGCAGTGTCGTGATCCGCGCCAAGACCCGGGTCGAGGAGGTCCGCAAGGACCGCTGGGCCATCGTGATCGACGAGATCCCCTATCAGGTCAACAAAGCTACGATGATCGAAAAGATCGCCGAACAGGTCCGCGAAAAGAAGATCGAGGGCATCGCCCACGTTCAGGATGAGAGCGACCGCAACGGCGTGCGCGTGGTGATCGAACTCAAACGCGACGCCACCGCCGAAGTGGTAATGAACCAGCTTTACCGCTTCACCCCGATGCAGACATACTTCGGCTGCAACATGCTGGCGCTGAACGGCGGCCGGCCTGAGCAGCTCACTTTGCGCAAATTCCTCAGCTACTTCATCGACTTCCGCGAAGATGTCGTGGCGCGCCGCACGGCCTACTTGCTGCGCAAGGCGCGCGAGCGCAGCCACATCCTTTGTGGTCTCGCGGTCGCGGTCACCAATATCGACGAAGTCGTCGCCACCATCCGCTCCTCCGCCGACGCCGCCGAGGCGCGCGAGAAGCTGATGACCCGCCGCTGGCCCGCCGAGGACATCCTGCCCTATATCGCGCTCATCGACGACCCGACCCATACGGCGAACGACGACGGCACCTACAACCTCTCCGAAGCGCAGGCCCGCGCCATTCTGGAACTGCGCCTGCAGCGTCTGACGCAGATCGGCGTCAAGGAAGTGACCGACGAGCTGGAAGAGCTGGCGGGTAAGATCAAAGAATACCTTGAGATTCTGGGCAGCCGCGAGCGTATCCTCGGCATTATTTCCGACGAGTTGCGCGAGGTGCGCGAGCAATTCGCCGTGCCGCGCCGGACCGAGATCGTCGACTGGTCGGGCGACATGGACGACGAAGACCTGATCGCCCGCGAGGAAATGGTCGTGACCGTGACCTCCGGCGGCTACATCAAGCGCACGCCCCTGGCCGACTTCCGCGCGCAGCGCCGCGGCGGCAAGGGTGTCTCGGGCATGCAGACCAAGGAAGAGGATGTCGTCACCAACCTCTTCGTCGCCAACACCCATACGCAGCTTTTGTTCTTCACCACCGACGGGATGGTCTACAAGCTAAAGACATGGCGCCTGCCGCAGGGCGCGCGCACCGCCAAAGGCAAGGCCATCGTGAATATCCTGCCCATCCCCACCGGTGTCTCCATCGCGGCGATCATGCCGGTGGACCGGGATGAGAAGGAATGGGACGACCTGCAGGTGATCTTTGCCACCTCTGCCGGGACCGTTCGGCGCAATAAGCTGTCGGATTTCACCAATGTGAAGGCCAACGGCAAGATCGCCATGAAGTTCGAAGGCGAGCATGAGGGCACCACGCTGATCAACGCGCGCATCGCCTCGAACGACGATGACGTGATGCTGGTCACCGACGCGGGCCGCGCGATCCGCTTCCCGGCGACCGATGTGCGGGTGTTCAACTCGCGCAACTCCGTTGGCGTGCGCGGCATCCGTCTGGGCGAGGGAGACAACCTCGTCTCCATGTCCGTGATCCGGCATTTCGAAGCGAGTTCGGAAGAGCGTGTCGCCTATCTCAAACAGCGCCGTCTGATGGCGGGGCTGACGGACGACGACAGCAGCGATGACGAGGAAGAGCAGGTTCAAGCTGGCCAGCTCAGCACCGAACGCTATGCCGAAATGTCCGCCGCCGAAGATCTGATCCTGACGATCACCGCCAAGGGCGCGGGCAAGGTTTCCTCGGCCCATGACTACCCTGTACGGGGCCGCGGCGGCATGGGCGTGACGGCTTGGACCAAGGCCATGGCCCACGGCCCCATCGTCGCCTGCTTCCCGGTGGAAATGTCCGATCAGGTGATGCTGGCGACCTCCAAGGGTCAATCGATCCGCGTGCCGGTCGAAGGCATCTCCTTCCGCTCGCGCAGCGCAGGTGGTGTGAAAGTGTTCAGCACCGGCAAGAACGAGGAAGTTGTCAGCGTGGCTTGGATCGCCGATCAGGGCAACGAAGAGGATGAAGTCGAGGGTGACAGCGCCGCCGACTGATCGGCGGCCCCCTGCCCCATGCATATACTTTGGGGCGGGGGCTTTTTACCAAAACAGCATCGAACAACAAAAAATCCCCCGCGCCATCAGCGCGGGGGATTTTCTAATCTTAAACTTCCGTTAGGAAATTAGTTGGTAGTCGTGGTCGAAGAAGAGGAACCGGATGCCGCGACTGCAACCAGAACCAGAGCAGCACCAGCTGCCGCCGCGCCGCCACCTAGACCGGCACCAGCAGCAAAGAGCCCTGCACCAGCTGCAGCGGCAGGCACGCAAACGCGCGCAGTGTTGCCGTCTACGGTGACCGGATCAGGCTTACAGTTATAGACCACACCATTGGCACCTTGAACCTGAAGCGAATAGACCGCATCGTCAGACGCCCCAAGAACAGCCGCTTGAGAAGTTGTCTGAGCGAAAGCAGCACCCGAAAGAGCGATTGTCGCCGCCACGGTTGCAAGAATTTTCATATCTAGGTACTCCTGTATCTCGTCAAAAATTAAACTCACCGCACCATCGCATATAATCTTAGCCAGCGCAAAGGCGAAATGTTAAGCTATAGTTATGAATTATAGCGATGCCCGTTGTTTAAGCAACATCCAAAATGGCGAATTGTTCCCCATCTCGGATGCCTAAATTCCATACAGTTCCGTGAACTTGTTTTCTAGGTAGGTCAGCAACGGTGCCTCGGTCGGCGGCTTCCCGCAAGCGCGGGTGATTACCTCACGCGGCTCGTAGAGGCCCCCATGCTTTTGCACGTTCTCACGTAGCCAACCGGTGGCTGTGCTTGTATCCCCCCTTGCCAAGGCTTCGTCGAGATCGGGTACGGCCTCCCGCAAAGCCTCGTGAAGGCATCCGGCATAGACATTGCCGAGGCTATAGGTCGGGAAATAGCCCAGAAGCCCGACGGACCAATGCACGTCCTGCAGGACGCCGTTTGACGGGCGGTCGACCGGATAGCCGAAATCAGCCTCGAAGCGATCGTTCCACGCCGCTTCCAAGCCGTCGACCTGCAGGTCGCCCGACATCAGCGCCCGTTCAAGATCGAAACGCAGCAGAACATGGAGATTGTACTGAAGCTCATCCGCCTCGGTTCGAATGAAACCATCGGACACGCGGTTAACGATCCGGTAGAAGGTTTCGGCATCCGGCACGCCGAAATCACCGTAGACCGCCGTCATCTCGCCATAGAGCCACCCGGTGAAGGCGCGGCTGCGGCCGATCTGGTTTTCGTAGATGCGGCTTTGGCTTTCATGCACCCCCATCGACACGCCCCGGCCCAAGGGGGTCAGCAGATAGGCGCTGTCGATCCCCTGCTCATAGGCCGCATGGCCGACCTCATGCACGGTGGAGTAAAAGCAATTGAACGGATCGAGAGCATTGGTTCGCGTGGTGATCCGCACGTCCAGCCCCGACCCGGAGGAGAAGGGATGCACCGCCTTGTCGATGCGTCCGGTGGCCAGATCATAGCCAAAGCGCCGCGCCAGTTTGGCGGTGAGGGTCATCTGCGCCGCTTCATCAAAGACACCTTCCAACACCGGGGGCGCTTCGGCCTCGCGGACGGCGGCGCGCAGTTCGGAGAGTTTTGGCCGCAGCGCGCCGAACATGGCTTCGAGATCCGCCGCCGTGGTGCCGGGCTCGTAATCCTCCAGCATAGCGTCATAAATCTCGATCTCGCGCCCTTCGGCCAGTGCGGCCCCCTCTTCGCGTTTGAGCGCGATCACTTCTTTCAAAGTAGGAGCGAAGGCCGCGAAGTCATCGGCGGCGCGGGCCTCGGCCCAAGTGCCTTGGGCGGCGGAGGTGACGCGGGCGATACGCGCCGCCAGATCGGCGGGCACGCGGGTGGCACGGTCAAAGTCGCGCTTGATGTGGCGCAGGTTCGCCTGCCCGACCGCGTCCAACGCCGTGGGCTCGATCTGGGCAAGCCAATCTGCGATGCGCGGGTCGATGCGGCGGGCGTGCAGAACGCTTTCCATCGCCGCCATCTCCTCGGCCCGCTGCGGGGCCGCACCCCGGGGCATGACCGTTTCCTGATCCCAGCCCAAACGGCCCGCGACCTGTGCCAGCGCCTCGGTGTCGCGCTGGAAAGCCATCAAATCATCATATGCAGTCATGTCTCAGCCTCTCAGCGATGTGGCGACGGGATAGGCCGCAAGGAAACGCGCGCGCAGGATCAGCACCCAAAGCAGCACCGCCAGCGCCTGATGCGCGAGCGCCAGATGCACGGGCGCGGCATAGAGCACGGTGGTGATGCCCAGAACCACTTGCAAAGACAGCGCCGCCATCACGGCGTTGAAAGCAAAACGCGTGCGGGCATGGGCCGAGCGGCGACCGCGCAGCCAGACGACCACCCCGAAAGCGAAAAGCAGATAGCCCGCCATCCGGTGCATGAACTGCACCAACCCCGGGTTCTCAAAGAAATTCCGCCATGTCGGCGTGATGTCGAATGCCTCGGGCGGGAAGAACTGCCCCTGCATCAGCGGCCAGTCGACGAAGTAGCGCCCCGCGTCAATCCCTGCGACCAAGGCGCCCAGCAGGATCTGCAACGCGGCGAAATGCAACAGACCCGTTGCCATGCCGAATTGCTTGGCCTCCTTGGCGCGGCGGGCCTGAATCAGGTCGCGCTCACTGCGGCCCAGCAACAGGACATACCATGTGATAAAACCGAGGATGACAAAGGCCAGCCCCAGATGTGTCGCCAAACGGTAGGAGGCCACATCCGTCACCCCCTGCCCACTGGTCACGCCCGAAGCGACCATCCACCAGCCGATCGCCCCCTGCGCGCCGCCCAAAGCGCCGATAAAGAGCAGCCGTTTGGTCCAGCCGACAGGGATTTGCCGGCGCAGGAGGAAGTAGAGAAAGCCCAAGACCCAGACGAGGCCGATCACCCGGCCAAGCTGCCGATGCCCCCATTCCCACCAGTAGATGCTTTTGAAATCAGAGAGTTCCATCCAAGAGTTCTGAACCTGAAACTCATCGATCTGCTTGTATTTCTCAAATTCAGACTGCCAGTCGGCCTCGTTCATCGGCGGCAAGGCACCGGTCACCGGGCGCCATTCCGTGATGCTGAGGCCGGAGTCAGTGAGCCGCGTCAGCCCGCCCACGGCGATCATGACAAAGACCAGCGCAAAGAGGATCATCAGCCAGACCCGGATCGGCCCGCGCGCGCCGCCACGGCCCTTGTCGATCGTGCCGGTTTGCACCGGTGCACGGCTGGGTTGGTCGGACCCGACCTCTTCAAACAGTTTCCGTTTCTCCGCCATGGCGCGCCTCTTTTTCCGTTTGGATAGAGTGGTATGACATGGGCAGAGAAAGGTCTAGCGGGGTGGGTTATGTTGCCGCATGCGCCGCCAGCCCCGGCCCGGAATCAAGCCGAAGGCGCCGGGCCATCGCCTGCCCGCCCCACGGGGAGGCGATTTGGCAAGGACAGGCGCGACACTGCGGCAAAGCACTGATGCTGCACCATAAAGTGGCAGAAAAAACTTCAGGATCGCCACCCCACGGGCAGCCGATGGCCCTCAGCCCTTCTCCTTCCAGCGGACCATTTGCCGCAGGATGCCGTGCAACATCTGCACATCCGCCCGCGTCAGCGGCATCCGCGACCACATGTTGCGAAGGTTGAGCTTCATCGAGGCGACCTTATGCTCGGGGAAGAAGAACCCGGCCTCGGTCAACTGCTCCTCATAATGCCGCGCCAAATGGTCTACTTCGGCGCCCTTGGCCCAATCGGTGCCCGCCATCTCGACGACCTCATGGGTCACCTCGCCCTGCGCCCGCATCCATTCGTAGGACATCAACAGCACGCATTGCGCGAGGTTGAGCGAGGCGAACTTTGGGTTCACCGGGACCGAGACGATGGCATTGGCCTGCGCGATATCCTCATTCTCAAGCCCTGCCCGCTCGGGTCCGAACAGCACCGCAACCCGTTGGCCCGCCGCGATTTTCTCCGCCGCCAGCCGCATCGCGGCTTCGGGGCTGTAGATCGGTTTGGTCAAGTCTCGGCTACGCGCCGTGGTGGCAAAGGTGAAATCGCAATCGCCAAGCGCTTCGGGCAGATCGGCGCAATGCTGTGCCTCGTCCAACAGCCGCCCCGCCCCCGAGGCCATGGCCACGGCGGATTGGCTCGGCCAGCCGTCGCGCGGGGCCACGACCCGCATGTGATCGAGGCCAAAATTCCACATCGCGCGCGCCGCGGCGCCGATGTTCTCGCCCATCTGGGGGCGGACAAGCACGATGGCCGGGATCGGCGCGGGCTGAACGGGGGAGGATGATGTCTCTGTCATGCGCGCCTCATAGCCCCTGCGCCTGCGCACCGCAAGAAAGCCCGCGCGACGCACGCATATCCGTTTTCTTTTGCAACGCCCTGCGCTAGTCAGGCGCTCAGACCCGATTAAGGACAGTGACCATGGACGCGCCAGAACAGCCGCAGATTTACCTTATCACCCCGCCCGAAGTTGAGCTGAGCCAATTCCCCGCGCAACTCGCCGCCGTGCTCGACGCCCATCCGGTGGCCTGTGTGCGCATGGCGCTTTCGGCCCGGGATGAAGACCGCCTCGCCCGCGCCGGTGACGCCCTGCGCGAGGTGACCCATGCGCGCGACGTGGCCTTGGTGATCTCGGATCATCTGCTGCTGGTCGAAAAGCTCGGCCTTGACGGTGTGCACCTTAGCGATGCCGCCCGCACCGTGCGCCATGCTCGCAAAGAATTGGGCGAAGATGCCATTGTCGGCGCCTTTTGCGGCACATCGCGGCATGAGGGGATGGCGGCAGGCGAAGCCGGGGCAGACTACATCAGCTTTGGCCCGACCCAAGCCAGCGCGCTTGGCGATGGAAGCTTTGCCGAGGCCGATCTGTTCCAGTGGTGGTCCGAAGTGATCGAAGTGCCCGTCGTCGCCGAAGGCGCGCTCGACATCAACATGATCCGCGATCTCGCCCCCCGGACTGACTTTTTCGGCATCGGGACCGAGATTTGGGACAAGGACGATCCGGTGGCCGAACTCGCCGCCCTGATCGCTGCCATGCAGGGCTAAGGGGCCCTTGGGGCAGCCCGGTTAAGGGCTGCCCGCTCGCTTACAAAAACACCCGTTCGATGAACCAATAGGCCCCGACCGCCGCGATGACGCAGGAGACGGGGACCGCGATGGCGCGGCGGTACCAATCGCGATTCATCGCCCAGCCGACCAGTACGAAGGCGATGGCGATTACTGCCAGCTGGCCCAGTTCCACCCCGATGTTGAAGCCGATGAGCGCAGGCACGAATTGCCCCGCAGGCAGGCCGAAATCCCCCAGCACTGAGGCGAAGCCAAGCCCGTGCAACAGCCCAAAGCCAAAGATCACCAAGGGCCGCCAGCGGTTCAGGGCGGAGTGAAAGATATTCTCGACCGCGACATAGGTGATTGAGGCGGCGATCAGCGGCTCGACGATGGCACCGGGCACGTTGACCCAGCCCAAAGCGCCAAGCGCCAGCGTGACCGTATGGGCCAGCGTGAAGGCGGTGACCTGCCAGATCAAAGGCCGCAGGCGGGTCGACAGAAAGAACAGGCCCAAGACGAATAGAATGTGATCCAACCCTTTGGGCAGGATGTGGTCGAACCCAACCGGGATGTAGCTGACGAAAGCCTGCCAGCCGCTTTCGGCATCACCGCCCCCAAGGGCGATTTCGGGGCTGGTCTCACCGCCCGACAGATAGCCGGTATAGGGCGCCTCCACCCCTTGCTGGCGCAGCACCAGCGCGCCCGCGCCATCCGGCCATGTCACTTGCACCTCTTCGGCGCCTGCCGGCACCGCGCCCTCTAGTCGCCATTGACTGTCGCGCGGCAGTTCGGAGTCGACCCCTTCGGGCACTTCGAGTGTCACACTCTCCAACGGCACGGCGGCGCCATCGACGCTCAGAAGCGGCAGGCTGTTCCACTTCGGCAAAAGCTCAGGCGCGCGGTCGGCGATGTGCGCGGCGGGCAGGCTGCGCAGCGCATCGTAATCGCCCGCATTCTCGGCATTGTCGGTGTCTTCGACGGTATCGAGGTCGATGCCCGCCAAGAGCGCTTCGAGGTTGACCTCCAGCGCCAGCACCGCCCGCCCGTCGGCCACGGTCAGATCCGCGATCGTGGGTTTGACCTCATGCGCCTGTGCGCCCGCGCCCGCCGAAAGCAGCACTGCGCTTGACAACAGCCACAGCAACGCCAGCTTGGATCTTAACAAAATGAAAGTTCGCTTCATGAAACTGTCCCAGTTGTCCGCTATTATTTTCAGTATCTTATCGGCAGCGCCTGCCTTTGCACATGAATACTGGCTGTCGCCGGTGAACTATCAAGTGGAAAGCGGTGAAAAGATCGCGGCGCATTTTCGCAATGGTGAGGAATTTACCGGCGCGGCCTTTCCCTATCTGCCCAACCGGCTCACGCGTTTTGAGGTCAAAATCGGGGGACGAGAGGTCGCGCTATCGCCGCGCGCGGGCGACAGCCCTGCCCTGAGCCTCCCCGCGCCCGAGGGTGACGCGCTGGTCGTGGCGGTGGCCGAAACGACGCCCTCCAAAGTCACCTATGAGGACTTCGACAAATTTCTCCGTTTCGCCGCGCATAAGGATTTCCCCAAGGCCGAAAGCGATCACCGCGCGAACGGCTGGTCGACCGAGAAGGTCGTCGAGAGCTACACCCGCCACGTCAAAACCCTGATCGCCCTCGGCGCGGGCGCAGGGCAGGATGCGCCCAACGGCATGGCGACGGAGTTCGTGGCGCTGACGAATCCCTATGCCGCAGATTTCGCAGGTGAGATGAAGGTGGCACTCCTCTATCAGGGCACCCCTCGCGCCAACGCGCAGATCGAAGTGTTCGACCGCGCGCCGGATGACAGCGTCGCCATCTCCCTCCACCGCACCGATGCGGCGGGCGAAGCACTGCTTCCGGTCACGGCGGGGCATGAGTACCTCTTTGACGCGGTGGTGCTGCGCCCGGCGGCAGAGGCGCAAAGGGGCGCGGGCTACGACCCCAATCAACCGGTCTGGGAAACGCTCTGGGCGGCGCTGACATTCGCGGTGCCACAATAACGCCGCTTGCGCGTGGGGAGATTTGGCGGCTAGAAGCGCCGCATGACCAAGACAGCTGACATCCTTTGCATCGGCTCCGTCCTTTGGGACGTGATCGGCCGCTCTGAAAACGCCATGCGCCAAGGCTCTGACATGCCGGGGCGGATCACCCGCCTGCCCGGCGGCGTGGCCCTGAACATCGGCATGGCGCTGGCGCGCTTTGGGCTGACGCCTGCGTTGCTTTCCGCCGTGGGGCGCGATGCCGAAGGGGATGAGTTGATCGCCGCCTGCGCCCTGCGCGGGCTGATCACCGATCACGTCTACCGCTCGGACGATCTGCCGACCGACCGTTACATGGCCGTCGAAGGGTCCAACGGGTTGATCGCCGCGATTGCCGATGCCCATTCGCTGGAGGCTGCAGGCGACAAGATCCTGCGCCCGCTGGAGGATGGCAGCCTGCCCAGCCCCTACGAAGGGGCCGTGGCGCTGGACGGCAACCTGACCGTCGAACTGCTGGCCCGCATGGCGCAAAGCCCGCTGTTGGCAAAAGTCGACCTGCGCGTCGCGCCCGCCTCTCCCGGCAAGGCGCTGCGGCTCACACCTTTCCTCAAGGCCGGGCGCGGTACGCTTTATGTGAACCTTGAAGAGGCCGGACTGCTCTGCCAGTCGAGTTTTGACGATTCCCCCACCGCCGCCCGCGCCCTGCTGGCCCGTGGCGCACGCCGTGCCGTGGTGACCGACGGCGGCAACCCCGCCACCGTGGGCCAAGGCGACGAGATCATCACCCTCACCCCGCCGCAGGTGCATGTCGCCCGGGTCACGGGTGCAGGCGATACATTCATGGCGGCCCATGTGGCCGCTGAACTTGGCGGTGCCGTTGCGCAATCCGCCCTCAAGGCAGCACTCGATGCCGCCGCCCTTTACGTTTCCGGAGAGACCAAGATATGACCACCGCCACATCCGCCCTGCCCCTGACCTTCAGCGCCGAGGTGGCCAAGGCCCGCGAGAACGCCGCGCCGATCGTGGCCTTGGAAAGCACCATCATCACCCATGGCATGCCCTATCCGCAAAACCTCGAAGTGGCGCGGCAGGTCGAACAGGACATTCGCGACGCTGGCGCCGTGCCTGCCACCATCGCCGTGATCCGCGGCGCGCTGCATATCGGTCTGGACGATGACCAGTTGAGCGATCTGGCCCAGGCCAAGGACGTGGCCAAACTGTCGCGCGCCGATATGGCCGTCTGCATCGCCTCCGGCGGGACAGGTGCCACCACCGTCGCCGCCACCATGATCGCCGCAAATCTTGCGGGCATCGAAGTCTTCGCCACCGGCGGCATCGGTGGCGTGCATAAGGGCGCGGAAGAGAGCTTTGACATCTCCGCCGATCTCATGGAACTGGCCCAAACCCCCGTCACCGTCATCGCGGCGGGCGCCAAGGCGATCCTCGACGTGCCGAAGACGCTGGAAGTGCTGGAAACCCAAGGCGTGCCGGTCATCACCGTGGGCCAAGACAGCTTCCCCGCCTTCTGGAGCGCGGGCTCGGATCTGCAATCTCCGCTGCGCCTTGATGATGCCGCTGCCCTTGCCAAAGCCCACCGCACCCGCGCCGCCATGGGCCTGCCCGGTGGCCAGTTGGTGGCCAACCCGATCCCCGCGGCAGAGGAAATCCCCGCCGCCGAACTCGCCCCGATCATCGCGCAGGCCCAGTCCGAGGCCGATGCCCAAGGCGTCCACGGCAAGGGCGTGACCCCCTTCTTGCTGCAACGCATCTTCGAGCTGACCGAGGGCCGTTCGCTCACCGCCAATATCGCACTGGTGCGCAACAATGCCCGGCTGGGGGCCAAGATCGCCGCAAACCTCGTCAACCTGCCGCGTTAAAGGCGAAAAACACCGCGGAGCCATTGCCGGGCCGGGGCATACGCCTTAGCTATGTTGCGATTAACTCTTCGGAAAACGGCGCAGATGAACACACCTTTTGATCCCGACCCAACGCAGGTTCGGCGCAGCCTTGTCGCAAGGCTGCGCGCGTCTTTCCTGACCGGTCTGGTCGTGATTGCGCCCGTCGGGCTGACCATCTGGCTGATCTGGAGCGTGGTCGGCTGGATCGACGGTTTCGTGCTGCCGCTGGTGCCCAAAGCCTACCATCCCGACCGGCTGCTCCAAGATTTCTTGGGCCTCGACCCGTCGATGCAGTTCAACGTGCGCGGCCTTGGGGTGGTGATCTTTCTGATCTTCACCGTTATGGTGGGCTGGGCCGCGAAAGGGCTGATTGGCCGTTCGATGATCCGCTTCGCCGAAAGTCTGGTGGAACGCACCCCCGTCGTGCGGACGATCTATTCCGGCATCAAACAGATTTCCGAGACAATCTTCGCCCAGTCCGAGCGGAGCTTTGAGACCGCCTGCCTGATCGAATACCCCCGGCGCGGCATCTGGGCGCTTGGCTTCATCTCGACAGAGGCGAAGGGAGAGGTCTTGGCCCGCACCAACGCGGGGGGCGAGATGCTCTCGGTCTTCCTGCCGACCACGCCGAACCCCACTTCGGGCTTCTTGCTGTTCCTGCCACGCGAGGATGTGATCGAACTTGACATGAGCGTCGAAGACGCGGCGAAGCTGGTGATCTCTGCCGGGCTGGTCTATCCGCCGCGCCCCGGTGCCGATCTGCCCGAGGCGCTGGCGCTGTCGGACCCTGAAAACTCAGCCGAACATCGCGGGTAGATCGACGCTGCTGCGCTGGTTCAGATCGTCGAAGTGCTCCTCTAGAAACCGGTCCGCCGCCGCCACGCCTGCCTCATGCAGCGCCCGGATCACCGCGGGGTTGGGCATCAGTTTCGTCGCCACCGACAGCTGCGCCATCAGCGCGTCATCGGCGATCATATGCATGTGCACCCGCTTCATCCGTCCCTCCGGCAGGGTGCCATCCGCAATCAGCCGCTGAACGAAGTCAATCGCCCGCATTTCGCGCAAGAGGCTGGAATTAAAGCTGATCTCATTGATACGGTTCTGGATTTGCTGCGGCGTGACCGGCAGGTCTTCGCGGTCGAGCGGGTTGATGTTCACCACCACGATATCTTCGGGCAGGTCATCGCGGAACAGCGGAAACAGCGCCGGGTTGCCGGTATAGCCGCCGTCCCAAAACGCCTCGCGCTGGCCGGTCTGGGCATCGTCAATCTCAACCGCCTTAAAGATCGTCGGCAGGCAGGCTGAGGCGAGCAAGGCATCAGGCCCGATCTCATCCCCCTCAAACACCCGGATCTTGCCGTTGCGGACCCTTGTGGCACAGACGAAAAAGAACGGCGGCTTATGCGCGCCCACTTTGCCGTAATCGAACCGGGCCACGACATCTTCGAGCGGGTTGCGATAGAACGGGCCGTAAGCATAGGGCGACACGACCCGCGTCAGCGAATCCGAGATCGCCATGGGCAGCGAATATTCCATCGCCTGACTGAGCTTGTCCAAACCGAAAGGCGCCAGCCAATGCGACAGCCGCAGGTCCGAAATGCCAGAGACCTGCGCCCAAAGCCAATCGAGATTCTCCCGCGCGCCCTCGCGACCGCCCGAGATCATCCCCGATTTCAATGCCGCGCCGTTCAGCGCCCCCGCCGAGGTGCCCGAGATCCCGCAGATGTCCAGGTCGTCCTGCTGCAACAGCCGGTCGAGCACCCCCCAAGTGAAAGCGCCATGGGCGCCGCCCCCTTGGAGGGCAAGGTTAATGCGTTTCTTGACGGCCACGGCGCTTACAACGCCGTCCAGCCGCCATCGACGCTGATCGTCGTGCCGGTGATCTGGGCGGCTGCATCCGAGCACAGGAAGGTCGCCGTGCCGCCCATCTGCTCAACAGTGGCGAATTCGCGCGACGGTTGCCGGGTGAGCATGACCTGTTCGATCACCTCTTCGCGGCTCATGTCGTATTCCTTCATGGTGTCGGGGATCTGCTTCTCAACAATCGGGGTCAACACATAGCCGGGGCAAATGGCGTTGCAGGTGATCGGGTCTTTCGCCGTCTCCAGCGCGGTGGTCTTGCTGAGGCCGACAATCCCGTGTTTCGCGGCGATATAGGCGGATTTATAGGGCGATGCCGTCAGACCATGGGCCGAGGCGATGTTGATCACACGACCCCAGCCCGCTTTGCGCATCATCGGCAGCGCTACGGCGGTGGTGTGAAAGGCCGACGACAGGTTGATCGCGATGATCGCGTCCCATTTCTCGGCCGGAAACTCAGGGATTGGCGCGACATGCTGGATGCCAGCGTTGTTCACCAGAATGTCACAGACCCCGGCTTCGGCAATCAAACGCCGACAGTCCGCCCCCTTGGACATGTCAGCCTTGATGTAGCGGGCCGTTACGTTGCATGTCTGCGCAATCTCCTGCGCCAGCGCATGATCCGCCTCGTCATCGGTAAAAGAGTTCAACACGATATCGGCCCCGGCCCGCGCCAATTCCCAGGCGATGCCCAGTCCGATTCCAGAGTTCGATCCCGTGATGACGGCTGTCTTGCCGGACAGGTCGATGGTGAAAGCCATGGCGCGTCTCCTTGTTCATGCTGCGCCTGCATCATGTACTGCGCGCGCGCCAAAGGGAAAGGGTTTGCGCGAAGGAGCTTAAGGGTCGGTGAAAATTGGCCAAAAAAACGCCCGCGCGAGGCGGGCGTAAGTTATTGAGGCAGGTTTCATACAGGCAAGAAACCTATCGAGCAGTGACCTCTGTATACGCCTTTCACGCTCACAATCCAAGCTAAAAGTTTGATAAGGCGAGAATCCGCGGGTATGGAATAACTCCAGCAAAATAAGGGCAGAACGTGATTGTTTCAAAAATAAGCCGGGATTTTTTCTCGAAAGCACGGGGCGTTGCGGCCCTTTCTTCACTGATTCTGCTCTCGGGGGCGGCATGGGCTGCCCCGCAACATGGAATCGCCATGTATGGCGACCCTGCTCTACCGGCCGATTTTGACGCCCTCCCTTACGTGAACCCCGAAGCCCCCAAGGGGGGTGAGATCGTTCTGGGCAATACCGGGGGATTCGACAGCCTCAACCCCTTCGTTCGCAAGGGCACCGCGCCTTGGCAGTTGCCGCATTTCACCCATGAGACCTTGATGGGGCGGTCCTGGGATGAACCCTTCGCGCTTTACGGCCTGCTGGCCGAGACGATCGAGGTGCCCGAGGACCGCTCTTGGGTGGAATTCACCCTGCGCGAGGAGGCGCGGTTTTCCGATGGCACGCCCGTCACCGTCGAGGATGTGATCTTTTCCTTCGATTTGCTCGGCACCGAAGGCCATCCCCGCTACCACGGGCTACGCCAGCAGATCGACAGCATCGAACAGACCGGCCCGCGCAGCCTGCGCATGACTTTTAACAGCGACAACCGCGAGCTTGCCCTGCTCGCCGGGATGCGCCCCATCCTGAGCAAGGCGCAATGGGAGGGGCAGGACTTTGCCAATGCCCCCCTGTCCGAAATCCCTTTGGGCAGCGGCCCCTATACCATCACCGACTATCAAGCGGGCCGCCATGTCACGCTGACTCGCAACCCAGATTACTGGGGCGCAAAGGTGCCCTTTCGCCAAGGCACGCATAACTACGATGAGGTAAAGATCGACTTTTACGGCGATGCCAATGTGCTCTTCGAAGCCTTCAAGGCCGGTCAAATCTCAGCCGTGCGCGAATTCAACGCCGAGACTTGGGCCACGCAATACGACTTCCCCGCGATCACCCGGGGCGACGTGGTGAAATCGACCTTCCCGCATAGCAAACCTTCCGGCATGACCGGTTTTGTCATGAACGCCCGCCGCGCGCCGTTTGACGATTGGCAGGTGCGCGACGCGCTGATCTCGGCCTTCAACTTCGAGTATATCAACGAGACGCTTACCGGCGGCACCCTGCCCCGGATCACCTCTTATTTCTCGAACTCCGACCTTGCCATGCGCGACGGTCCGGCGTCAGGGCGGGTTTTCGATCTGCTGGCCGATTACGTCGACACGCTGCCGCCCGGCACGGTGGATGGTTATCGGCTGCCGGTGGGTGACGGCTCTGCCCGCAACCGCACGGGCATCCGCGCCGCGATGCAGCAGTTGAATGCCGCAGGTTACGAGGCCGAAGGCGGCGTCATGCGCCGGGGCGACGGCACGCCGCTGACCTTTACCATCCTTCTGTCCAAGGGAAGCCGTGAAAACCTAGCGATTGCAGAGCTTTACACGCAGGCCCTCAAGCGGCTTGGCATCACCGCCGAGATCGAAACCGTGGATGATGCGCAATTCGTCGCACGGCAGAACAGCTATGATTTCGACATGACAACCTTCCGCCGCGCCCTGTCGCTCAGCCCCGGTACGGAGCAGCGTTTCTACTGGGGGTCGGAGGCCGCCGATCTGCCCGGCACACGCAACCTCATGGGCGTGCGCTCTCCGGCGGTGGATGCGATGATCGACAGGATGTTGCAGGCCCGCGAAACGGCGGATTTCGTCGCCGCGACCCGCGCGCTTGACCGGATCCTGACGGCGGGGCGCTATGTCATCCCCTTCTGGCAGTTCGACGAAGGGCTGATCGCCCATGACGCGCGCATGGCCTACCCCGAGACGATCCCGCTTTACGGCGATGTGCCGAACTTCATGCCCGAGGTCTGGTGGTGGCAACCGGCGGAGGGGTCAGACCAGTGAGGTCACCCAGAGGATCGTCGCATCCTCATCGCTGAGCGAGACAACGTTATGCCCCATGGTGGCGTCGTAATAGGCGCTATCGCCCCGGCGCATGTCGACGGGCTCATAAAACTCGGTGAAAAGCCGCACCATGCCGGTCAGCACATAGAGGAACTCCTCCCCGTCATGGCGCACCCAGCCGTCGAACTCCTCCATCCGGCGGGCGCGGATGCGGGCGCGGTAGGGCAGCATCTGCTTCTTGCGCAACGCGTCGGCCAGTAGGACATGCTCATAGGTGCCGGTGGCCTTGGGCGCGCCTTCCTCGGCGCGGGTCACGGCCATGCGGCCGGTGATCTTCTCCCCCGCGGGCGGGGTGAAAAGCTGCGGCACGGTGATCTCTAGCCCCACGGCGAGCTTCTTCAGCGCGTCATAGGTGGGCGACATCAGCCCGTTCTCGATCTTGCTCAAGGTCGAGCGCGCCAGCCCCGCCTGCCGCGCGGCCTGTTCCAGCGTCCAATTACGCGCCTTGCGCAGCTCGCGCACCCTTGCGCCAAGGTCGACCGGCGGGGCGGTCTCGCTCGCGCCGCTTTCGCGGGCGATCTGGATCAGGGAACGGGGCGGCGTATCTGTCATGGACCTGCTATAGCCGCGCCCCGGGGCGCTTGCAACGCTGCCCGCTTGCGATACCGGCCCCGGCCCGCTATGCCCATTGCGCAACAATAGATGGGGCGCATCATGGCCGAAGCGATCAAACTCGATATCATGTCAGACCCGATCTGCCCGTGGTGCTATATCGGCAAGGCGCATCTGGACCGCGCTTTGCAGGACCATCCCGACCATCCCTTTGCCATCGAATGGCACCCGTTCCAGCTAAACCCCGACATGCCGCGCGAGGGCATGGACCGCCGCAGCTATCTTGAACGCAAGTTCGGCGGCAAGGAAGGCGCCGTGCGCGCCTATGCGCCTGTGGTTGAACATGCCGAGAAGGCCGGGTTGAAGATCAACTTCGAGGCCATGCAGCGCACGCCCAACACGCTGGATGCGCACCGTCTGATCCACTGGGCCGGGATCGAAGGGCGCCAGACCGCAGCCGTCTCTGCCCTTTTCAAAGCCTATTTCGTCGATGCCCGCGACATTGGTAACCACGAAGTGCTGGCCGACATCGCCGATAGTATCGAGATGGACGCCGCCGTGGTCACCCGGCTGCTGAAATCCGATGTCGACGCGCAGGACATCCGCGACCGTGATGCCCATAGCCGCAAGATGGGCGTGAACTCGGTGCCGACCTTCATCGTTGCCAACACCCATGCCGTCCCCGGCGCGCAGCCGCCCGAGCTATGGGCGCAGGTCATTGCCGATCTGACCAATCAACAGAGCTGAACAGGGCGGCAATCATTGCCAAGTTAAGCGTTCTCGACTATCGAGACCGCAACCACAAGTTATTCCCTGAAGCCTGCCCAAGCGGATCCGCCGTTCGGGACAATCGCCGGAGTGCGCCTTCGTGACCACCGAAAATCCAAAATTCTCCATGGGGCGGATCGAATTCGTCGGCCTTATCGCGATGATGATCGCCACCATCGCCTTTTCCATCGACGCGATGCTGCCCGCCCTGCCCGAGATCGCGGCGGAACTCTCACCCGAGATCGCCCACCGCGCCCCGTTGATCCTGACAGCCTTCGTGCTCGGCATGGGGCTGGGCACATTCTTTAGCGGCGCGCTGTCGGATGCATTCGGCCGCCGCAACGTGGTCTTCGGCGGGGCGGCGCTCTATTGTCTTTCGGCCTTTGTCGCTTGGATGAGCAACTCACTCGAAGTCATGCTCGTGGCACGCATCTTCCAAGGGCTTGGCGCTTCTGGCCCGCGTGTGGTCGCCGTGGCGATCATTCGTGACCTCTATGCGGGGCGCGAGATGGCGCGGATCATGTCGGTGGTGATGATGGTCTTCGCGCTGGTGCCCGCCTTGGCCCCGATGCTGGGCGCGGGGATCATCCTCACGGCGGGCTGGCGCGCGATCTTCATCGCCTTCATGGCCTTCTCGCTCATCTCGGTCATCTGGATGGCCCTGCGTCTGCCCGAAACCCTCGCCCCCGAAGACCGCCGCCCGTTGCGGGCACGGCTGATCATTGGCGCGGTGCGCGAGTTGGTGAGTCACCCCACGGTGCGCCTGTCGATCCTCGTGCAGTCGCTTGCCATGGCTATGCTCTTCTCGATGCTGATGCTGGTCCAGCCGATCTATGACACCGTCTATGGCCGGGCCGAAAGCTTCCCACTGTGGTTCGGCGGCATCGCCGTGGTGGCGGCCAGCGCCAGCCTGATCAACGCGCTGCTGGTCGTGCGCTACGGCATGCGGCGGCTGGTGACCATCGCCTTGGGCGTGCAAATCCTGCTGTCGGGAGCCATGTATTTCCTAAACCTCGGCGCCCTGCCCGACCCTTATGGCTTTGCCGCATTCGTGTTCTTCCAGACCTGCCTGTTCTTCCAAGCGGGGCTGACATTGGGCAACCTCAACGCCATCGCGATGGAGCCGATGGGCCATATCGCAGGCATGGCGGCTTCGGTCGTGGGGGCAATTTCCACCGTGCTGGCGGCGCTGATCGCCTCCCCAGTGGGGTTGATGTTCGACGGCACGACCAAGCCGCTGGCGCTGGCCATGCTGCTGATGGCAATCGCAGCCTATGCGCTGATGCTCTACATGGGGCGGGTGGAGAACCGGCAGCCGGCGGCGGCGGAATAACCGCCGCCTTTCGAAGGGCTTAGCCCTTCGCCTTGGCCTTTTTTGTAGTCTTTTCCTTGGCGATCACATGTTCGGCCAAATCGCGTGCGATGGCAAAGGCGCCTTTGATCTTATCGGCATCCGTCTTCCAATCCCGGCGCACGACGATCTTGTTGTCCTTCACCTTCGCTAGCCCGCGCTGGTCCTGAATGAACTTCACCAACCCCTCGGGCGAGGCGAACTTGTCGTTGTGGAACTGGATCGTCGCCCCCTTCGGCCCGCCGTCGAGCTTGGCGATCCCGGCGCGTTTGCACATCGCCTTGATCCGCACCACCAGCATCAGGGTGTTGACCTCCTTCGGCAGTTTGCCGAAACGGTCGATCAGCTCGGCGGCGAAGCCTTCCAGCTCGACCTTGGTCGAAAGCTCGCTGAGGCGGCGATAGAGTCCAAGCCGCACGTCGAGATCGGGCACATAGTCCTCGGGGATCAGCACCGGCACGCCAAGGTTGATCTGCGGCGCCCATTGCTCGTCGGCCTCCGACAGCCCCTCAAGCTCGCCCGCCTTGATCTTGGCGATCGCCTCTTCCAGCATGGACTGGTAAAGCTCGAAGCCCACGTCGCGCATCTGGCCGGACTGTTCTTCGCCCAGAAGGTTGCCCGCACCACGAATGTCGAGGTCTTGGGACGCCAGCGTAAAGCCCGCGCCGAGCGTGTCGAGGCTGCCCAGCACCCGCAGGCGTTTCTGGGCCGTGTCGGTCAGTTTGGCGCGCGGCTTGGTCGTGAGATAGGCATAGGCGCGCGTCTTCGAACGCCCCACCCGGCCCCGGATTTGATAGAGCTGCGCCAGCCCGAACATATCCGCGCGGTGCACGATCATCGTGTTGGCGGTGGGAATGTCGAGGCCGGATTCCACGATGGTCGTGGCCAACAGAATGTCGAACTTGCCGTCGTAGAAAGCGTTCATCCGGTCGTCGAGCTCTCCCGGCGCCATCTGGCCGTGGGCGACGACGTAAGAAAGCTCGGGCAGTTGCGCCTTCAGGAACTCCTCAATCTCGCGCAGGTCGCTGACACGCGGCACGACATAGAAGCTCTGCCCGCCGCGGTAATGCTCGCGCAGGAGCGCCTCGCGGATGGTTACCGCGTCGAACTCGCTGACATAGGTGCGGATCGACAGACGGTCCACGGGTGGCGTGCCGATGATCGACAGATCGCGCACGCCCGTCAGCGACAGTTGCAGGGTGCGCGGGATCGGCGTGGCGGTGAGGGTCAGCACATGGATGTCCGTGCGCAGCGCCTTCAACCGCTCCTTATGGGTGACGCCAAAGTGTTGTTCTTCATCAATAATCAAAAGGCCGAGGTCGTTGAAACGAATCCCCTTTGCCAGCAGCGCATGGGTGCCGATCACGATATCGACCGTGCCCTTGGCCATCCCCTCACGCGTCGCCGCCGCCTCCTTGGCCGAGACGAAGCGGCTGAGTTGCCGCACGTTGATCGGGAAGCCGCGAAAGCGTTCCGCGAAGCTCTTGTAGTGCTGCCGCGCCAACAGGGTCGTCGGCGCGATCACCGCGACCTGCACGCCCGACATGGCCGCGACGAAGGCCGCGCGCATCGCCACCTCGGTCTTGCCGAAACCCACATCGCCGCAGACCAGACGGTCCATCGGGTTGCCGGAGGTCAGATCGTCGATCACATCACCGATGGCGCGCAGTTGGTCATCGGTTTCCGTGTAGGGGAAACGGGCCGAGAAGGCATCCCACATGCCCGGCGGCGGGTCGAGCACGGGCGCTTTGCGCAGGCTGCGTTCGGCGGCGATGCGGATGAGCTTGTCCGCCATCTCGCGAATGCGCTCTTTGAGCTTGGCCTTTTTGGATTGCCATGCGCCGCCGCCGAGCTTGTCCAAAAGCCCTTCCTCATGGCCGTAGCGCGACAGCAGTTCGATATTCTCCACCGGCAGGTAAAGCTTTGATTGCTCGGCATATTCCAGAACGAGACATTCATGGGCGGCCCCTGCCGCGGTGACCACTTCCATCCCGTGATAGCGCCCGATGCCGTGGTCGACATGAACCACCAAATCGCCGGGGCTGAGGCTCTGCGCCTCGGTCAGGAAATTCTCGGCGCGGCGCTTGCGTTTCGGCGCGCGGATCAGACGATCCCCCAGCACGTCTTGCTCGGAAATCACCGTCATCCCCGGCGCTTCGAACCCATGTTCCAACGCCCAGACCGCCAGATGCAGCCCGCGTTTGCCGATGCGCGTGGCATCCATCACCGGGATCGCCTCGGCCAGACCTTCGTCTTCGATCAGCCCGGTCAGGCGCTCCCGCGCGCCTTCGGAGTAGCTGGCGATCAGCACCGGCCCAACTTCAAGCTTTGCTTTAATATGCGCGGCCAAAGCACCGAAAAGACTTACGGATTCCTGCTGACGCTCAGGGGCGAAGTTGCGCCCGAGCCGCGCGCCTGCATCCAGCACTCCCGGCCCCGTAGGCTGCGGTAGCGGGTTGAACTGGATGACGCGGTGATCCAGCAACGCTTGGGTCCAGGCCTCATCGGTCAGGTACAGCCCCTCAGGTGGGGCCGGTTTGTACACGCTGTCCATCTTCGAGCGCGTCTTCATCGCCAGTTTGCGGGTCTCATACTGGTCTTCGATGGTTTCCCACCGCGCAATCCGCATCGGGGTCAGTTGATCGTCCAGGGTGACCGTCGCCTTGGGCAGATAATCAAAAAGCGTTTCCAGATCGTCGTGAAAGAACGCCAGCCAATGTTCCGCGCCCTGATGTTTGCGGCCCGCGCTGATCGCCTCGTAAAGCGGATCGTCGGTGCCCGCTGCACCAAATTCGATGCGGTAGTTCTGCCGGAACCGGGTGATCGCTGCCTCGTCGAGGATGACCTCGCTCACCGGGGCAAGCTCGACCAGATCGAGTTTTTCAGTAGTCCGCTGCGTCGCCGGATCAAACCGTCGCGCGCCATCCAGCACGTCGCCGAAGAGATCAAGCCGCACCGGGCCAAGATCGCCGGGCGGGTAAATGTCGATGATCCCGCCGCGCACCGCGTAATCGCCCGGCTCCATCACCGTGGGGCTTTGCACAAAGCCCATACGCACCAGAAACGCGCGCAGCGCCTTTTCGTCGATCCGGCTGCCCACGCGGGCGGCAAAGGCCGCATCGCGGAGGGTGTCGCGGGCGGGAATGCGTTGGCTGGCCGCGTTCAAGGTCGTCAGCAGGACGAACTGATCGGGCATCCCATGCACCAGCGCCGCCAGCGTCGCCATCCGCCGGGCCGAGATATCGGCGTTGGGTGACACCCGGTCATAGGGCAGACAATCCCAGCCCGGGAAGGTGACGACCGGCATGTCGGGGGCGTAGAACCGCAAGGCGGCCTGCATCGCCGCCATGCGTTTGTCATCGCGCGCCACATGGACCACCGGCCGGCCGCCCTTGGCGATTTCATCGAGGATGGCGCGGGCATCATAGCCTTCGGGAACGCCGGAGAGGGTGATATTGCGCGGATCGTTCATCGGGTCTCAATTGGCCCTCGGAGGGGGGCTGTCAACCCGCCAGAGGGCCGATGCTTAGATTTTGATACATTCCCCAAAGCGCGGTCACGAAGATCGAGACCATGCCGATGATCTGGGTGTAAAGCCGATGCCGCATCAATCGCCGCCGCAGCACCTCACCGGTTGACCCTTCGATGCGAATAAGCCGGGCGGTCGACAGGCTCAAAAGCCCCACCAGCGACATGGGAAAGCCCAAAAGCAGCAAGGCTTGAGCGAATTCGATGCCATAGACGAACCCCAAGAGCACCAGAGAGGTCAGCGCGAAGAACCCCAGCCCCAAGAGCCACAGCCCCGAGACCTGCGAGATATAGAGCATTCGGTTCACGTTGATCCGCACGATGTCTTCCAGATCGGCCTCGGCCTCTCCGCCATAGCGGCGGGCGCGCAGGACCATATCGAAGGGCACGCCCAGCACCCAGTGGCTCGCCGTTGACCACATCACAGCCAGCGCGATCCAGAACCAAAGGTTCGAGAAAGAGCGCATGTCGATCATTTCGAAAAGGGTTTGATACCAGTCCAAGGCGTGCTCGTCCGAATATTGAGTTCGGATCTCTTAGCGGTCCGGCGCGACAATTCATAGGGTTGAGGCGTTCAAAAATACATGGCAAGCCCGTGCCGAGCCATTCTGAGGTATAATTGATGCAACCCGTCCACGCCCCCTTCCCCGCCACACGCCTGCGCCGCACCCGTGCCAATGCCGGTATCCGCGCGTTGGTGCGCGAGAATGACCTGCAATTGGGCGATCTGATCTGGCCAGTTTTCGTGCGCGAAGGCGAAGGCGTGGAAGAGCCGATCCCCTCCATGCCCGGTGTCATGCGCCGCTCGGTCGACACGCTGGTCCCGGCGGTGCGCGCGGCGGCGGATCTGGGCATCGGCACGGTCTGCGTCTTCCCCTATACCGGACCTGAGGACCGGACCGAGGATTGCGCCCGCGCATGGGATCCGCAGAACGCCACCAACCGCGCCATCGCCGCGATCAAAGAGGCGGTGCCGGAGATGGTGGTGATGACCGATGTGGCACTCGATACCTATAACATCAACGGCCATGACGGTTTCGTCGAAGACGGCATCATCGTGAACGACCGCACGGTCGAGGCACTGGTCAAGATGGCGCTGGCCCAAGCCGAGGCGGGCGCGGATATCATCGGCCCTTCGGATATGATGGACGGGCGCATCGGCGCGATCCGCGCAGGTCTCGAAGAGGCTGGACATCAGAACGTGATGATCCTGAGCTACGCCGCCAAATACGCCAGCGCCTTCTACGGCCCCTTCCGCGACGCGGTTGGCGCCTCTGCGGCCCTGACCGGCGACAAGAAGACCTATCAGATGGATCCCGCCAATAGTGACGAGGCGCTGCGGCTGGTGGCGCGTGACCTCTCGGAAGGCGCGGATATGGTCATGGTCAAACCGGGAATGCCCTACCTTGATATCTGCCGCCGGGTGAAAGACGCCTTCGGCGCGCCGACCTTCGCCTATCAGGTCTCAGGCGAATACAGCATGATCAAGGGCGCGGCAGACCAAGGTTGGATCGACGGCGAACGCGCGATGATGGAGAGCCTTCTGGCCTTCAAACGCGCGGGCTGCGACGGCGTGCTGACCTATTTTGCCCCCGAGGTCGCCCGGCTTTTGCTCAAAAGCGCGTGACCTAAGGGCGTAAATCTGCGCAAAGGGGCCAATCAACATGACAAGCCGCGTGATTATGCGTAATCTCGCGCATAAGTCGGGAAAACCGGCAGCAGGCAACCGATCTTGAATATACAGGCAGAAAAGATGACCAATCAGACATATAACCGGCGCTTCGTGACATTGGGCGCCCTCTCGGCGCTCGGCGCGACCGCGGCCTGCGGCAATGGCGTGGGCGGACGCGGCAGCGCGATGATCGACGCGCGCGTGGACGCGACACTGGCCGAGATGTACCGCGGCTATCCCAACACCCGGCAATTGGCCGAAAAGGCCAATGGCATGTTGGTCATGCCGCTGGTGACGGAAGCGGGCCTCGGCTTTGGCGGTGCCTACGGGCGCGGCGCGCTGCGCGTGAACGACGTGACGGTGGACTATTATTCGGTGACCAAAGCCTCGGGCGGCTTGCAGATCGGCGCGCAGCAATATGCGCATGTGCTGTTCTTCATGACCGAGCCTGCATTGCGCGAATTCCGCAGCTCGCCCGGTTGGGCGGCGGGGGCCGGTCTGGAATATGTGATCTCGGACAAGGGCGACAGCGTCAGCGCGGATACCACCACCGTCATGGCCCCGGTTCTGGCCGCCGTCTTTGGCCGCGCGGGCCTGCGCATCGGCGCGACGCTGGAAGGCACCAAATACACGCGGATCATTCCCTAAGGGCACCCGCGCCTGCGGAAAGCAAACGCCCGGCTTTAAGCCGGGCGTTTCTGTTTGAGGCAGAGGCCAAAACGGCTCGCCACGCGTTACCCGAGGTTCTGCAACCGCTTAAACAGGCTCGACGTATCCCAACGCCCGCCGCCCATCTTCTGCACGTCTTTGTAGAACTGATCGACCAGCGCGGTCACCGGCAGGCTCGCCCCCGTCTCATCCGCCGCATCAAGACAAATACCCAAATCCTTGCGCATCCAATCCACCGCGAAGCCGTGATCAAACTTGTCGTCGAGCATGGTCTCATAGCGGTTTTCCATCTGCCACGACCCTGCCGCGCCCTGACTGATCACCTCGACCACGGCGCGCCCGTCGAGCCCCGCTTTGTCGGCGAAATGCAGCGCCTCTGACAGACCCTGCACCAGCCCGGCGATGGCGATCTGGTTGCACATCTTGGTCATCTGGCCCGCGCCGCTCTCGCCAATGCGGCGGCAGATTTTCGCGTAAACCTCCATGATCGGCAGCGCCCGGTCAAAAGCGCCTTCGTCGCCGCCGCACATGATCGACAATTGGCCGTTTTCCGCGCCTGCCTGACCCCCTGAGATCGGCGCGTCGACAAAGCTCACCTGCGCGTCATCGGCGGCGGCATAAAGCTCACGCGTCACAGCCGCCGAAACGGTGGTGTGATCGACAAAGATCGCCCCCGCCGTCATGCCGCCAAAGGCCCCGTCTTCCCCCAAACAGACCGAGCGCAGATCGTCGTCATTGCCCACGCAGGCGATCACGAAATCCGCATCCTTTGCCGCCGCACGCGGGGTCTTGGCCATGGCGCCGCCATAGGTTTTCACCCAGTCGTCCGCCTTGGCTTCGGTGCGGTTGTAGACGGTCACATCGTGGCCCGCCTTTTGCAGATGCCCCGCCATCGGAGCCCCCATGACCCCCAGTCCCAAAAACGCGAGCTTTGCCATGTGCTTTTCCTTGTCATTCAGTTGCGTTATTCCCTGTCATTACACCTACCACCCTGCGCGCTCCGGTCAATCTGCGCGCCAGTCGAGGATCCCCCGATGGCATTGATGTTTCGCTGGCTTATCCGATTGGCGGTGTTTCTCGTCGCGCTGAGCGTCGTGGTTTTGGTGCTGGTCTATTGGTTCGCCGCGCGGTCCTTGCCCGATTATGACGATACGGTCGAGGTCGCGGGCGTCAGCGCCCCGGTCGAGATCGTGCGCGACAACGCCAATGTGCCGCATATCTTCGGGCAGAGCGATGAGGATGTCTTTTTCGGCCTCGGCTTCGCCCATGCCCAAGACCGGCTGTGGCAATTGATCACCCTGCGCCGCACCGCGCAGGGGCGGCTGTCCGAGGTCTTCGGCACTGCCACCATCACCACCGACAAGCTGATGCGGCGCTATGACATCTACCGGCTTGCCGTGGCGGCGGCGGATAAGCTCGACCCCGAAACCGAAGCGGCGCTTGAGGCCTATTCCGCCGGGATCAACGCGCGCCTCGACCAGATCAACACCGAAGCCTTGGGCCGCGGTGCGCCCGAGATGTGGCTTTTCAATGCGCCCATGGCGCCCTGGCGGCCCGCGGATTCACTCGCGATCACCAAACTCATGGGCCTGCAAATGTCGGGCCATCTGGAGGCCGAGGTGCTGCGCGCGCGCGTGTCTTTGGAGTTGAGCGATCCGGACCGTCTGCGGGACATCCTGCCCGAAGCGCCGGGCAGCGGGGTCGCCGCCCTGCCCGAATATGCCGCCCTCTTCCCCGAGGTCAGCCGCCGCCACGCCGCCGCAGCGCCAATGGCGCGCCACCCGCTGTCGCCCTTCAAACGGCAGGCCTTCGCCGGGGCTTCCAACGCTTGGGCCGCCGCGCCCTCGCGCTCTGCCGCGGGGGGCACGCTTTTGGCCAATGACCCGCATTTGGGCTTCACCGCCCCCGCGATCTGGTATCTCGCACGGTTGGAGCTTGAGACCGGCGGCGTGATCGGTGGCACCATTCCAGGGATGCCGGTGGTGCTTACGGGCCGCAGCGCCGATCTGGGCTGGGGGCTGACCACCGCCTATGTCGACGATCAAGACGTCTATATCGAAGAGTTGAACCCCGACAATGCCGAGGAATACCGCACCCCGGACGGGTTCAAGAAGTTCCGCAAACGCGCGTCGATCATCAATATCGCCGATGCCGATCCGATCACCGTCACCCTGCGTTGGACCGACAATGGCCCGGTGCTGCCCGGGAGCCACTACAACCTTGGCAGCATCACCCCGCCAGGGCATGTGGCCTCTGTCGCCTCGACCCTCTTTACCGAAGAAGAGACCTCGCTGGCCGCCGCGATGAAGGTGATGCGCGCGAAATCGGTGCAGCAGGCGATCAATGCCGCGACCGACTATGTGGCGCCCGCGCAGAACCTCACGCTTGTCGACCGCGACACCATTGCGATGAAGACCATCGGCGCCATGCCGCGCCGCGATGCCAATCACCAAAGCCAAGGGCGCATGCCCAGCCCCGGTTGGATCGCCACCAACCGCTGGGACGGGATGCTGCCCTATACCGCGAACCCTGAGTTCATCGCCCCCGCAGGCGGCATCCTTGGCAATACCAACAACAAAACGGTCGACCGCCCCTTCCCCAACCATGTCTCTTTTGTCTGGGGCGACACGCAGCGGGTGCAGCGCTGGCAACGGCTGATGCAGAATCGCGAGGTGCATACCCGCGACAGTTTCATCGAAGCGCAGCTTGATACCGTCAGCCCGACGGCCCGGTCGCTGCTACCGCTCATCGGCGCCGAGCTGTGGTTCACCGGTGAGGCCGCCCCCGACGGCACGCCGGAGCGCCAGCGCCAGCGCGCGCTCGATCTGCTCGCCGGTTGGTCGGGAGAGATGAACGAACACCTGCCCGAGCCGCTGATCTATGCCGCGTGGATCCGCGCCTTGCAGGACCGGCTGATCCGCGACGAATTGGGACCGCTGGCCGAGGAGTTCACCCATATCCAGCCGCTCTTTATCGAACGCGCCTTTCGCGATGTGCAGGGCGCTGCGAAATGGTGCGACGTGCGCCAATCCGCCCCGGTGGAGACCTGCCACGACATGGCGCGGCTGGCGCTCGACGACGCGCTTTTGTGGATCAACGAGACATGGGGCACGCAGCTTGAATCGCTCCGCTGGGGCGACGCGCATCAGGCGACTCATGACCACCCCGTGCTGGGCGACGTGCCGCTTTTGCGCTACTTCGTGAACATCCGGCAGTCGACCTCGGGCGGGGACAACACCCTGCAACGCGGGCTGACACGCGGCACCGGCAAAGACCCCTTCTTTAACGTGCACGGCGCGGGCTATCGCGGCGTTTACGATTTTGCCGATCCCGACAGTTCGGTCTTTGTCATCTCCACCGGGCAATCGGGGCATTTCCTGTCGCGGCATTACGATGATATGGCGCAACTCTGGCGGCGGGGCGAATATATCCCGATGTCGCTGGACGCCGAACTGGCCCGCGCCGCCGCCGTGGGCGTGACCCGATTGGAGCCTGCCCAATGACCGCCCGCGTGATCTTGCTGAACAAACCCTATGGCGTGCTGTCGCAATTCACCGACAAAGGCACCGAAGGCAGCACCCGGCCCACCCTCTCCGCCTATGTCGATGAAAAGGGGTTTTATCCTGCCGGGCGGCTTGACCGCGACAGCGAAGGGCTTTTGGTGCTGACCGACCACGGCCCGCTTCAGGCCCGCATCGCGCATCCGAAATACAAACGGCCCAAGAGCTATTTGGTGCAGGTCGAAGGCACGCCGGATGCCGCGGCGCTCGACGCTCTGCGCAAAGGTGTCGAACTGAAGGACGGTCTGACGAAACCCGCCCAAGTGGATCAAATCGACGCGCCCGATCCGCTTTGGCCGCGCGACCCGCCGGTGCGTTTTCGCAAGACGGTCCCCGACGCTTGGCTGCGCATTACCATCCGCGAGGGGCGCAACCGGCAAGTGCGGCGCATGACGGCCCATGTCGGCCTGCCCACCCTGCGGCTGATCCGCGAAAGCGTGGGCGACTGGACGCTGGCCGGGCTGCAACCCGGCGCATGGCGCTGGTCGACCGAAACGGGCCGTTAGGTAAAGGCGCGGGTGATCGCCACCCCCGCCGTCGCCGCCGTCCCGGTCAGGACCGAGCCCCAAGCGAAATCCCGCGCGACCATGGCCCATGTCCAATCCTTGAGCGTCGCCAGATTGGTGAACTCATAGGTGCCATAGCCCATCGCCCCGATCAGCAACGCATTGCCAAAGACCCAGAGCAGCGAATGACCCTGCACCATCGCGGGCCAAGACACGAACCACAGCACCACGGCCACGAAGAAGGCGTAGAAGATCAGCGCCGGGGCCATGCGGAATTCATCCAACAGCCAGTTGCCGATATCACGCTCGAACGCAGGTTTGATGAGGTAGGTCAGCCCGAGATAGTCCAGCCCGAGAAAGATGACGACGGTTGAGAGGTAGAGGATAACGAGGGTCATGTGGCGCGCTCCGTTTCTGGTCATAGGACCATATGCGGCGCGACGCGCGGAATTCGATGCCGGGGGCGGCAAAATTTCACCGCCCATGGCAAACCCGTCAAAGTTGCTGGTATTCCGCCTCTTGCCGCGCGGACCAGCGCACGGTGATCTCGAACCCGTCGTCGGTCTGGCGCTCGCCCTCGACCACGTCCTGCGCGAACAGCCAGGCGCGTTTCTTGCCGTCGGCGAAACCGAGGGTCAGCAGAGCCTCGCGCACGGCACCTTGCAGCGCCTCGGCGATGGTTTCTTGCAGCGTCTCCAGCCCCTCGCCGGTGATGGCCGAAATCGCCAGCACGTCATCGTTGCGCGCGGCACGGGCACGCATGGCCTCGGCCCGGTCGTCGGGCAGCAGGTCCAGCTTGTTCCAAACCTCGAAACTGCGGGTCTCTTTCGGCACGCCGAGAGAGGCGAGAATATCGCGCACGTTCTGCGCCTGCTCCTCGGTCTCGGCGTGAGAGACGTCGCGCACATGGCAGATGATATCGGCGGCCAAAACCTCTTCCAGCGTGGCGCGGAAGGCGGCGACGAGTTCCGTGGGCAGATCGCTGATGAAGCCCACCGTGTCGCTGAGGATGATCTCAGGCCCGTCGGGCAACACGAGGCTGCGCATGGTCGGGTCGAGCGTGGCAAAGAGCATGTCTTTTGCCATGACCTCGGCCCCGGTCAAGCGGTTGAAAAGCGTGGATTTCCCGGCGTTGGTATAGCCCACTAGGGCCACGATCGGGAACGGCACCTTCGCCCGTGCGGCACGGTGCAACGCGCGGGTTTTCACGACCTTTTCCAATTGGCGGCGCAGGCGCACCAATTGGTCGTCAATGGCACGGCGGTCAGCCTCGATCTGGGTCTCACCCGGCCCGCCGACAAAACCCAAACCGCCGCGCTGCCGCTCAAGGTGGGTCCATGCCCGGACAAGCCGCGTACGCTGATAGTTCAGCGCGGCCATCTCAACCTGAAGCACCCCTTCGCGGGTCGCCGCACGGTCGCTGAAAATTTCGAGAATCAGCCCGGTCCGGTCGAGCAATTTGACCCCCCAAGCCTTCTCAAGATTGCGCTGCTGCACCGGGGTCACGGGGCCATCGACCAGCACGAGGTCGACCTCTGCCCCCTTCATGCGCTGCTCGAGCTCTTCGATCTTGCCCTTGCCGAACAGCATACCCGCATGGACCGTGCGCAGAGGCACGACTTCGGAGCCGACGACCTGCAACTCGGGCAGCGCCTCGGCCAATGCCACGGCTTCTGCCAGCGCGGGCTCGGGCGCGCGCCGGTCGTTGTCGGACTTGATATCAGGATGCAACACCCAAGCGCGCGTTACGCGGGGCCCGTCGCTGTTGTCGATCTGAAATGCTGGACGGCTCAAGAAGCGTCTTCGCCCTCATATAGGCTGATCGGCTGGCTTGGCATGATGGTCGAAATCGCGTGTTTGTACACAAGTTGCGATTGACCGTCGCGGCGCAGCAGAACGCAGAAGTTGTCAAACCAAGTAATGACGCCCTGCAATTTGACGCCATTGATCAGGAAAATTGTCACCGGTACTTTGGTCTTGCGAACGTGGTTAAGGAACGCATCCTGAAGGTTCTGTCTGTCTGACGCCATCGTAGTCTCGCCTTTTGTTCTTGCTGGCGTCCGCGTACCGGACCCCCCCATTGCCTCAAGTATGGAGTGCGAAAGCGTGAGTTTCCAGCCCCAATATCAGAGGACTAGGACGGTTCTAGCGCTAAACGTGTCAAGCGCGCCACAAATTCGGGGTCATCAGCGCAATAATCGCCAAGGTTTCCAGCCGCCCCAGCACCATCGCGCCGCTTAGGATAACTTTGGCCGCCAATCCCAGCTCGATCAGGTGGATGGGCTTGTCGGCGGCATGTTCGATCAGCGGCCCCGTGGTGGAGAGCGTGGCCACCGACATGACCACCGCCGCATCGAAGGAGGCGCCGGTCAGGGTCAGCAGCAGGGTCACCCCGGCCAGTGACATGGCGAAGAGCATGAAGAAGATCCAAGCGATGAAAGCCCCGTTGCTTTGCAAACGCCGCCCGGCCGCCCCCGCCCCGCTGACGGAGTTGGGATAGACCAGCCGGTCCATCTCGCGCACCCCGTTTTGGTAAAGCGCGAAGACCCGCAGCAGTTTCACCCCGCCCGCCGTGGTGGCCACCCCGCCGCCGATCAGCGCAAGCCCCATGAGCACCAGCCCCGGCGTGCGCAGCCCCGACCAATTCTGCGCGTCGGCCCAATGCTCAGAGACGAAACCGGTGGTCGACAGGAAGGACAGCACCGTGAACAGCCCGCCCCAAAGCGCGTGCAAGGCCCGGGTGCCGTCGACCTCAACCTCAACCTCAAAAGCGCCGATCCAATGGCGCGCGAACAGCAGCAGCGGCACGCCGATCACCACCAAAAGACCGATGCGAAACTCAGGGTCGGTCATCAGCCCGCCTTGGGTCGCCGTGACGGTATCCTTGGAAAAGGTCAGCCGCGACAGGGCGAAAAGCATGAAGAGCATCATCACCGCCTCGCCGGTAACGCCGACCTGCGCCTCGGCCACGCCACCGATGGGCGAAATGCCCGAAGTCGCCATGACCGACATGGCATGGCAAAGCGCCACCAAGGCCGTCTCTCCGCCGATGACCAGCAAGAGCCACAGCAGGAGCGTCAGCCCGAAGTAGATCGGCAGCAGCGCTTGGGTGGTGCGCAGCAGCCGTTGGCGCGGGGTGATCCGGCCCATCCGCGTGTTGATCCGGTCATCAGGCCGCCCCGGTTCGGCCTGCGCCGTGACCTCGAAGCCGCCCAAATGCAGCGGGGCCAGAATGGCCGAGGCCGTGACCCACATGAGCAGCCCGCCCATCCACCCGACCTGCGCGCGCCACAGATGCAGCGTGTCGCTCAGCCGTTCGGGACTGAACATCGTGGCCCCGGTGGTGGTCAGCGCGCTGACCATCTCGAAATAGACATTCACGAAACGGGTCGTCGGCAGCGCCTCAAGAAAGGGCACCGCAAAGAACACCGGCAGGAACACGAAGGCCGAGAGCAGCGACAGAAGCGGCCCAAGCGCCCCGTCCAAAGGTTTGCGCCCCGCGTGGGCGATGGCGATGAGCGTGAAGGCCACAAGCCCCAACAGCCCCGCATAGAGAAAGGCGCGACTGGCCAGATGATCGTTCATCACCAGCCCGTGGATCGACGGCAGGATCATCGACAGGGCCGAGACGCCGAACAGCTGCAAGAACAGCGGTAGCTGCACGATCTCGCGGCGGATGCCGGTCGGGCCTATGCTGGTCGGTTGCGTCACAAAGGCGCTCCTGCGCTTAGAAAAAGTCGATTGAGACCTGCAAAAGCTGTTCGACCCGCGGCACATCCTCGGCCAGCGCAAAGAGGGCGACCACATCGCCTTCGTCGATCCGCGTGCTGCCCAAGGGGCGAATGACCTTGCCTTCTTTGCGCAGCATGCCGATCAAAACCCCTTCGGGGAAGTCGATTTCCGAGACTTTCTTGCCCGCAAGGGGCGAGGTTGACAGCACTTCGGCCTCAATCACCTCGGCTTCGGCGTCACCGATGGAATAGACCGCCCGCACCCGGCCATGGCGGATGTGACGCAGGATCGAACTTACGGTCGTGGCGCGCGGGTTGATATAGGCGTCGATGCCAAGGTGGGTCATCAGCGGCACCAGCGTTGGGTCGTTGATCAGCGCGATGACATAGGGGCAGCCCTCGGCCTTGGCGCGGACACAAGACAGCATGTTGGTCTTGTCGTCGTCGGTCACCGCCAGCATCGCGTCGGCACGGCTGATGCCCGCCTCGGCCAGCAGGGCCGCATCCAGCCCGTCGCCATTGAGCACGATTGTCCGTTCCAACCCTTCGGCAGCGCGTTCGGCGCATTTTCGGTTCTTCTCAATCATCTTGGTGCGCACGCGCAGAGGCCCGCTCTCCAGATGCTGCGCCACGGTCAGGCCGACATTGCCGCCGCCCACGAGCACGACACGCTCTTGCTTGGTGGTTTGCTTGCCGAAAATCTCCATCGTGCGGGCGATGTCGTCGTGATGCGAGAAGACATAGCAATCATCGCCCACGAAAAGCTGATCCTTCGCCTCGGGCGCGAAAAGCGTGCCATCGCGGCGCACGCCCACAACCACGGCGCGCAGAGTTGAGAAGAGATCGGTCAGCTGCCGCAGTGGCGTGTTCACCACCGGGCAATCGCTGTCGATCGAAATCCCCAGAAGCTGCGCCTGCCCCTCCATGAAAATCTCGGTATCGAAAGCGGCGGGCGCGCTGAGCCGTTGAAGCGCGGCGGTCGCGACCTCCTTCTCGGGGGAAATCACCACGTCGATCGGCATGTGATCGCGGCGGTAGAGATCAGAGTAAATCGCGTCGAGATAGGACTGGCTGCGCAGCCGCGCGATCTTGCGGTTGATGCCAAAGACCGAATGCGCGACCTGACAGGTCACCATATTGACCTCGTCCGAATGGGTCGCCGCGATGATCATCTCGGCGTCGCGCGCGCCTGCCCGGTCCAGCACATCGGGGTAGCTGGCGAAGCCGGCGATGCCCTGCACATCCAACGTATCGGTGGCGCGGCGGATCAATTCTGCATTGCTGTCGACCACGGTCACATCGTTGCGCTCTCCGCTGAGGTGACGGGCAATCTGCCAACCCACCTGCCCTGCGCCGCAAATGATGATTTTCATGAAGGCTTCCTTACCCTGAGCAAAGATCGTGTGAGGGTTGTCTTGGGTCGGTTAGAGGGCATGACAGATGGGTTGGCAAGGGTCAAATCAATTGTCTTTGCCCCGCAACGGCGGCATGATGGGGCCATGAAACCGATATTCCCTCGCCCCTCCCGCGCCGCTGTCGCCCTGACCTTTGTCGGCTTGGCGGCGGCGGCCTGTGCGCCGCTCAACACCTATTACAAACCGGGCGCGAGTGTCGCGCAGGTCAATCGCACCACCACCGCTTGCGAGGTTCAGGCCCTGCGCGACGTGCCGATCTCGACGCAAATCCGCCGCGAACCGCCACGCTATGTGCCCGCGCGGCGCCACTGCGATGCCGACAACAATTGCACCACACGGGGCGGTTTTTATGTACCGGGGGAATTGGTGACCTTTGACCCGAACGAAGACCTGCGCAACCGGGTCGAGGCGCAATGTATGGCCGACAAAGGTTTCGCGCCCGTGTCGATCCCCGCCTGCCCCCGCAATGTGGCCCGCGCCGCACCGACACGCGCGACGACCACGCTGCCCGCGCTCAACCCTAAATCCTGCGTGATCCGCAACAGCGATGGGTCGTTCCAGATCGTCACCCAAGGGTGACGCAAGCGCGCGGAGCAGCCCCCGCGCGCGCGACCGGCGGGGCTTAGCCCGCCGCTTCGACTTCCTCGTCAACATGGGCCACGCGCACGCCCGCTTTGGCCGAGGTCACGACGCCAAGCGATTTCAGCTTGCGGTGCAGGGCGCTGCGCTCCATCCCCACAAAATTCGCGGTGCGGCTGATGTTGCCGCCGAAACGGTTGATCTGGGTCAGCAGATACTCCCGCTCGAAAGCTTCCCGCGCTTCGCGGAGGGGCAAAGTCGCCAGCGCGCCCGAGAGCACCACGCGCCCCTCATCGCCGCCGTTCTCCTCCTCGCCCGGAAGCTCCCGCGCTTCGATCGGGCCGGTGCCATCGCCGAGAATCAGCACCCGTTCGACAAGGTTCTTGAGCTGGCGCACGTTGCCCGGCCAGACCATCGTTTGCATCAGCGCCACCGCATCCTCGGTCAGCGCGCGTTGCGGCAGCCCCTGCGAGGTGTTGAATTCGGCGATGAAATGTTCGGCCAGCAGAGGAATATCCTCGCGCCGCTCTTCCAAGGATGGCACGGCGATCGGCACGACGTTCAGACGGTGATAGAGTTCCTGCCGGAAAGTATCAGCCTTGATCGCCTGATCCAGATCGCGGTTCGTCGAAGAGATCACCCGCAGATCGACCCGGACCTTATCCGTCCCGCCAACGCGGGTGAATTGTTGATCGACCAGCACGCGCAGGATCTTGGACTGGGTGCCAAGCGGCATGTCGGCGACCTCATCGAAATAGATCACCCCGCCGTGGGCCTGCTCCAACAACCCCGGCTCGACCCCGCGGTCCGGCGTCTCGCGGCCAAAGAGCACCTCTTCCATCCGATCCGGCGCCACCCCGGCACAGTTGACGGTGACGAAGGGCGCCGAGGCGCGGGCCGAATGGGCATGAATATAGCGCGCGGCCACTTCTTTACCCGACCCTGCGGGGCCGGTCAGCATCACCCGGCCATTGGATTTGGTCACCTTGTCAAGCTGCCCCAGCAGAGCGCGATAAGGCGCGGAGGTGCCGATCATCTCGGAGGTCGCCACATCGCGGCGCTTGAGGTTCTGGTTCTCACGGCGCAGACGTGAGGTTTCCATCGCGCGGCGGATCACCACTAGCAACTGGTCGATGTTGAACGGCTTTTCAATAAAATCGTAAGCGCCCTGTTTGATCGCCGCCACGGCAATCTCGATATTGCCATGGCCCGAGATGATCACCACCGGCACATCCGGGTTGTCGCGTTTGACCGTCTTGAGGATGTCGATCCCGTCCATGCGGCTATCTTTCAGCCAGATGTCGAGGATGATCAGCGCCGGTGCCTCGGTGTTGATCTCGGCCATCGTCTCATCCGAATTGCTGGCCAAGCGCGTGGCGAAACCTTCATCCTCAAGGATGTCCGAGATCAACTCACGGATGTCGCGTTCGTCGTCTACAATCAGAATGTCACTCATCTGCCTTATCCCCTTGGTCTGTCGTTGCGTCGATGGCCAAGGGCAGCGAAATGACTGCCATGGCACCGTTATGGTCTTGCCCGTCGAATGCGGGCGCGGTTTCGAGCGTCAGGCTGCCGCCGTGTTCCTCGATAATCTTTTTGACGATCGGCAGGCCAAGCCCCGTGCCTTCGCTGCGCGTGGTCACATAGGGCTCGAACAGCCGGGCGCGGTCTTCGGGCAGGCCGATGCCATTGTCGGCAATGGTCAGCCGCAAAAGCCGGTTCTCGGGCGTGAGCGTCACACGGATCTGCGGCTCGTGCCCTTCGGGCGCACCCTCTTTCTTCAGGCTTTCAATGGCTTCGCCTGCGTTCTTGATCAGATTGGTCAGCGCCTGCGAAATCATCGTGCCGTCGATATTGGCCATCACCGGCTCTGCGGGCAGGTCGAGTTTGATCGCCACGTCTTCCTGTCGGCTTTGCTGAAGCAGCACCGCGTCGCGCAGCAACTGCCGGATGTCCTGACGGCTGGTTTCCGGCTCCGGCATCCGCGCGAATTTCGAGAATTCATCCACGATGCGCCGCAGGTCACCCGTCTGGCGAATAATCACGCCGGTCATCTGCTCCAGCGCGTCATCATCGCCCTCGGCCATCTTGGGGCCGAACTTGCGGCGAATGCGCTCGGCACTCAGCTGGATGGGCGTCAGCGGGTTCTTGATCTCATGCGCGATGCGGCGGGCCACATCGCCCCATGCGGCCATGCGCTGCGCCGAGACCAGATCGGTCACATCGTCAAAGGCCACCACATAGCCCTCAAGATCGCCATCCTTGGACCGGCGGGTCGCCATGCGGACCAAGAGGTTCTCCATCGCCCCTTGGCGGGAGACCTTGACCTCGGCCTGCGCCACCTCGTCCGAGGCGGCCTTTACTGTCTCGAACAGCGGCCCGAACTCCGGCACCGCAAGGGTCAGGGGCAGGCTTTGCTGATCTTCGGACCAATCCAGCAGCCGCATGGCCGAGCGGTTCACGAAGGTCACGCGCCCCTCGGGGTCGAGCCCCACCACGCCCGAGGTCACCGAGCTTAGCACGGAATCGAACAGGCGGCGGCGGCGTTCGATCTGGTCGGTATTCTCCAACAGCGTCTCCCGCTGGCCCTTCAACTGCCGGGTCATCTGGTTGAAGTAGCGGCCCAGCATGGCGATCTCGTCATCGCCTTCTTCTTCGCGGACCTGCACGTTCAAATCGCCCGCGCCCACCTGCTGCGCGGCCCCCGTGAGCCGCCCAACCGGGCCGGAAAGCCGCTCGGCAAACCACAGGCCCAGCCAAACGGCGGCCAGAATGAGGATCACCGCAAAGCCCAGATAAACCAGCGCAAATTCAAACAACAGCCGCCCGCGTTCGGATTCAAGCTGTTGGTAGAGGCGCACCGTCTCCTTGGTTTCATCCAGCAGCGCCAAAATTTCACCATCCACCGCGCGGGAGACATAGAGGAAACGATCGACATAGGCGTCCATCGGCACCAGCGCGCGGAATTCATTGTTGGGCCAATCCTCGATGACCAAAAGCCCCTCTTCGCTGGCGGTTTCCAGCTGCGCCTCGGTGGGGGCCTCAAAATCAAAGAGATAGGACCGATCCCCCCGCGCACGGATCTGCGCGGTGCTGTCGATCAGGAAAGCCTCGCGCAATCCGCGCTGGATTTGCCGCTGGCCCTCGCCCAAAAGCTCACTGTCGCTCAGGTTGATGCCCTGCGCGCGGGCGCTGTCGATGCTGCGGGCAAGGGTCTGCGCGTCCAAGATCAGCGCCTCGCGCTGCTCGGCCTCGTAAGCCTCCGCCGCTGCCAAAGACGAGCCGACCACGCCGCTGACCCGGTCGGAAAACCAGCCTTCAAGCCCGACATTCACCGTGAGCCCCGCGAAAATCGCCACCGTGACAGTCGGGATCAGCGCCATCAGCGCAAAGACCCCCGTCAACCGCAGGTGCAACCGCGACCCCGCCGATTTGGCGCGCCGCGCCGAGATCAGCCGCCCGACTTGGATCAGCACCAGCGCCGCCACCAGCAGCACATAGACGAGGTCGGACAAGAGAATGAGCCGCAGGTTGAGCGTATCCGCCCCCTGCCCTAGCGGCCCGAGCGCCAGATAGGTTGCCAGCGCCAAGACCGGCCCCAGCACCACCAGCCCGAAGGTGGACCAATTGCGCAGCCGCTTGACCCGCCTGAGACGCCCCAACCGCTCGAGCTTAAACCTGCGTGACCGGGTTGCCACCCGCATACCTCACCGATGTTGTGATGCATCGCTGCATCAACCGCCATATTATGTGGTCCTGAACGGGGGAGTTCCCCGATGGCCACTGTTATGTGGCTCTTTTACATCATCTTGCGGCCCCGTGTCACCTCAATATCGAGGTCGGTGATCTTCTTACGCAAAGTATTTCGGTTAATTCCCAGCAAAGCGGCACATTTAGCTTGGTTCCCCGCCGTGGCGGCGAGGGCGATTTCGATCATCGGCAGTTCGACCTCACGCAGAATCCGCGCGTAGAGGCCCGGCGGTGGCAGCATGGAGCCGTGCAAATCAAAGTAGCGTTGCAAATGCCGCTCGACCGAGGCGCCCAGCCGTTCAGTATCGGCCTCGGTCTGCATCGGTGCCGGGCCGCTTTGCGCGCCCAGCAGTTGCTCGGCCTCGCTCGCCGTGATCTCAGCCGCTTGGCTGGCCAGCGCGAGTTGCCGCATCGCATGTTCCAACTGGCGCACATTGCCGGGCCATGGGAATTTCAGCAAGATCTGCGCGGCCTTGTCCGACAGCTTGCGCGGCGAGGCAGGGCCGGGATTGGCGCGGGCCAGAAAATGGTCCGCCAGAAGCGGGATGTCTTCGACCCGATCCCGCAGGGCGGGCACTTCGAGGGTCGCCCCAGACAGACGGTAATAGAGATCGCGTCGCAGCTTGCCCTCTTGCATCGCGGCATCCAGATCGCTTTGGCTGGTGGCCATGAAGCGCGGCGCGTCATCGCCCGGCGCGTCCATCATCCGCACCAGACGGGCTTGGATATCTTGCGGGAAATCGGCGATCTCATCGATCATCAGAGTGCCCCCGCCGACCCGCGCCAGCACCCGCGAGGGGCCTTCGATATCCGCAAGATCGGCATCCGTCACGGTCACGAACGGCAGGCTGCGCCGGTCTGAAAAGTCGTGTATCGCCCGCGCGATCAGTGACTTGCCCGAACCGCTCTCGCCCCAGATCAGCACCGGCAGGTCGGTGTTCATCACCCGCGCCACGGTGCGGTACAGCGCCTGCATCACCGGGGTGCGGCCAATCATCGGCAGATCGTCACGCTCTGCGTCGATTTCGGCGCCGTCGTCGGCAGCGGCCTTGCGGCTCAGCGTCGTGCGCTGCTCCAAAGCACGCGCCGTGCGCTTCATCAGATCCGGCAAGTCGAAAGGTTTGGGCAGATAGTCAAAGGCTTCGGCCTCTGCCGCCTTGATCGCCGTCATGATCGTGTTCTGCGCCGAGATCACGATCACCGGCAGGCCGGGCCGGTCCTGCGCGATTTTCGGCAACATTTCCAATCCGTTGCCATCGGGCATGACCACGTCAGAGATCACCGCGTCGCCCTTGCCCTCGCTGACCCATCGCATCAGGGTGGTCAGGCTTGAAGTGGCGTGCACCTTGCAGCCCGCGCGGGTCAGCGCTTGGGTCAGAACGGTGCGGATCGTGCGGTCGTCATCGGCGACGAGGATGGTGCCATCCATGTCAATTCTCCTTGAGGGCAGCGGCGCCTGCGCGCGGCAGCGAAATGCGGAATGCGGTTCGACCGGGGGCGGAACTGACAGAAATCCAGCCTCCATGGTCTGAGATGATCTTGCTCACCAAGGCGAGGCCCAGCCCGGTGCCATTCTCGCGGCCCGAGACGAAGGGATCGAAAACATCGGCGCGGATATGATCCGGCAGGCCGGGGCCATCGTCGATCACTTCGATCTGGAGGGGCAGCGGCTGGCCATCCCCATCGGCGCGGCGCAGTTGGAAGCCATGTTCATAGAAACTGCGCAGCCGGATGGTGCCCCCCGCCTCGCCCGCTGCCTCAGCCGCGTTGCGAATGAGGTTGAGCAAGACCTGCAAAAGCTGATCCTTGTCGCCAAGCGCGGGCGGCAGAGAGGGGTCGTAATCCTCGGTGATTTTCATGTGCGAGCCGAAGCCCAGCAAGGCCGACCGGCGGGCGCGGTCCAACACGTCATGCAGGTTCACGGGCTTGCGCTCGGGCGCGGTCAGATTGCCGAATTGTTCGACCTGTTCCAGCAGTTTCACGATGCGGCGGCTTTCGGCGACGATCAGATCGGTTAGCTCCAGATCATTCTTTGAAAGGTTCATCGACAAAAGCTGCGCCGCGCCGGTGATCCCGGCCAGCGGGTTCTTGATCTCATGGGCCAGCATCTCGGCCATGCCGATGGCGGATTTGGCGGCGGATTTCACGCTGTGATCTTGGGTGATGCGCCCGGCCAATTCGCGCGGCGTGATCATCAGGACCATCTCGCCTGCGCCGCCCACCAGCGGGGCGATCTGCAAGCCGCATTGCAAGGGGGCGCGCTGCATCGCGCCCACATCCACGTCATTGACGAAAAGCGGCGTGCCTTGCAGCCGCGCACGGGCGAATGCAGCCTCAAGCGGGTGATCCACCGCGATCAACTGCCAGATCGACTGGCCGATGGTGGCGCGGGCGGAGGCATTAAGGAAGCCTTCGGCAGAGGGGTTCAGATCGACGACCTGATCATCGGCACCGACGATGAAGGCAGGCACCGGCAAAGAGGTCCAAACCTGCCGCTCCGGGGTCTCGCTTCTCATGCTGCGGCCCGGGGTTGGGCGGTGGCGGCGTCATATTGCATGGCCTCCGCGATGAGATCGAAAGTGGTTTTCACCTCCCGTGCCGTGAGCAACGCGCGGCGCAGATCGGCAGGGGTGGCGCAGTGATCCATATACCAGCCCAGATGTTTGCGCGCGACCTTGGCACCCAGTTCGGCCCCGTAGAAACGCAGCATCTCGTCGTAATGTTCGGCCACCATCTCGGCCATCGCCTGCCCTTGCGGGATCACCGGCTTGGACCGTCCGTGCAGATCATGGGCAATCTGCGCCAGCAGCCACGGCCTTCCTTGCGCACCGCGGCCCACCATCACACCATCCGCCCCCGACAGCCGCAGCGCCGTGCGCGCCGTGTCACTGCCGATGATGTCGCCATTGGCGATGACGGGAACATTCACGGCCTCTTTCACCGCCCGGATCGCGGCCCAATCGGCGCGGCCCTTGTAGAACTGACAGCGCGTGCGCCCGTGGATGGTGATCATCTGCACGCCCACCTCTTCGGCCCGTTTGGCGATCGGGGCGGCGTTGAGCATGTTGTCGTCCCAGCCGAGCCGGGTTTTCAGCGTCACCGGCACCTTGACCGCGCCGACCACGGCTTCGATCAGCCGCAGCGCGTGATCGGGGGTCTTCATCAGCGCCGAGCCGGAGGCGCCCTGCGTCACCTTCTTGGCCGGGCAGCCCATGTTAATGTCGATGATCCGGGCGCCCATCGCCTCAACCACGCGGGCGGCTTCGGCCATCGGTTCGGCCTCACGCCCCGCAAGCTGAACCGAGGTGCCGATGACATCCAGCCCCAGTTCCGCCTTCTCTCGCGTGCCGGGGCGGCGGCTGAGCAATTCTTGGCTGGCGACCATCTCGGACACGACCAATCCGGCCCCGAATTGCGCCACGAGGCTGCGATAGGGCAGATCGGTGATCCCGGCCATCGGAGCGAGGAATACCGGGGGGTCGAATGTCAGGGGGTCGGCGGTCACATGCTTATTCCTTGTGCGGTCCCTTGCTGTGTAGCTCTGCCACGGGGTGACCTCAATAAAACTACCCTGAAAAGCAGCTATGCGCCAAGGCGCTGCCCATTTTTTAGGCAGTCACCCCAGATTGCACCCCGTCGCCGCATTGCCTAGACAGGACCATGTTCGCCAGCTTTTCCGGATTGTCCAAATGAGTATCGCAGCTCTGATCGTTGCCGCAGGACGCGGCAGCCGCGCCGGCGGTCCGCAGCCGAAGCAATGGCAGGCGCTGGCAGGGGCGCGGGTGATCGACCACACGCTCGCCGCCTTTCGCGCCCTGCCCCAGATCACCGAGATCGTGTTAGTGCTGAACGCGGACGACATGGATCAGGCGGCGGCATTTACGGCGGATGGCATCACCGTCACCACCGGCGGGGCGGACCGCGCGGCCTCGGTCCAACGCGGGCTTGCGGCGATCCAGCAGGCGACGAAGGTGCTGATCCATGACGCCGCGCGGCCCTGTGTTTCGGCTCAGATCATCTTAGGCGTGATCGACGCGCTTAACCAACATCAAGCCGCCGCGCCGGGGCTGCCGGTGAGTGACGCGCTTTGGCAGGGGCACGAAGGCCGCGTCACCGGCACCCAAGACCGCAGCGCCCTTTTCGCCGCGCAGACACCGCAGGGCTTTGACCTCGCCGCGATCCGTGCGGCGCATGCGGCTTATGACGGCCAAGCGGCGGATGACGTCGAAGTCGCCCGCGCTGCTGGCCTGACCGTTGCCATCACCCAAGGCAGCGCCGATAACCTGAAAATCACCCGGCCCGAGGATTTCACCCGCGCCGCCCGCATATTGGAGACCCGCATGGACATTCGCACCGGCAACGGATTTGACGTGCACGCTTTCGGCCCCGGAGATCACGTGACCCTCTGCGGCATCGACATTCCACATACGAACGGGCTCGTCGGCCATTCCGACGCCGATGTGGCGCTGCACACGGTGACCGATGCCATCTACGGCGCGCTTGCATGCGGCGACATCGGGCAGCATTTCCCGCCGAGCGACCCGCAGTGGAAAGGCGCGCGCTCCGATATCTTCCTGCGTCATGCCGCAGAACTGGCGCGCGACATGGGTTTCACCCTCACCCATGTCGATTGCACGCTCATTTGCGAGACCCCGAAGATCGGCCCGCATGTGCAGCCGATGCGCGCCGCGATGGCCGAGATGCTGGGGATTGAGATCGACCGCGTATCAGTCAAGGCCACCACGAGCGAGCGCCTCGGCTTTACCGGGCGGGGCGAAGGCATCGCCTGTATGGCAACGGCAACATTGGTGAAATCATGACCGCAGCACATCTGATCGCGACGCTTCTGGGCGTTGGCCATATCCGCCCCGCGCCGGGCACTTGGGGGTCGCTCATCGCCCTGCCCTATGCTTGGCTTTTGCATGTGTTGGGGGGCTTTCCGCTGCTGGTGATCGGGCTTTTGGTGGCCATTCCATTGGGCTGGTGGGCCACCGGACGCTACACCGCGGGCGGCCCGGACCATGACCCCGGAGAGGTGGTGGTCGATGAATTGGTTGGCCAGTGGATCGCGCTGTTGCCGCTGTCCTATGCGGCATGGTCGATGCAAATCCCGATCCTTGCCATGTGGCCCGGTTGGATCGCCGCCTTCGCGCTGTTCCGGCTGTTCGACATCTCCAAACCGCTGATCATTGGCTGGGCCGACCGTTTGGGCGGGCCTTGGGGGGTGATGCTCGACGATATCTTTGCCGGGGTTTTCGCGGCGCTCGGCGTCATGGCGCTGGCCGCACTTTATCACGGGGTGCTGTAAATGAGCCTTGCCGCGCAACTGTTGGAAAAGGCCCGCGAAACCGGCGCGATGGTCGCCTGTGCGGAAAGCTGCACCGGCGGCATGCTCGCCGCCGCGCTGACCGATCTGCCGGGCTCCTCAGCGCTGCTGGACCGGGGTTTCGTCACCTATACCAATGCCGCGAAGATGGCGATGCTGGGCGTGTCGGAGGAGACGCTCGCGGATTGGGGCGCGGTCTCGGAACAGGTCGCCGCAGAAATGGCGGCGGGCGCTCTGGCGCGGTCCGAGGCGCGGACCGCCGTCTCCATCACCGGCATCGCAGGCCCCGGCGGGTCAGAGCACAAGCCCGAGGGCCGCGTCTGTTTCGGCCTTGCCACGGCAGCCGGGGTTCAGACAGAAACAATGGAGTTCGGCGCGCAGGGCCGTGATGCCGTGCGCTTGGCCGCCCGCGACCACGCGCTCGGCCTTTTGCTGCAAGGTTTCGCGGCGCTTTAACCCTTGGGGCCGTAAAGCTCTTTCGCGCGGTTCTCAAAGGCGCGCACGATACGCTGCATCGCTTCGTTGAAAACCACGCCGATGACCTTTTGCAGGATGGCGTTGCGAAATTCGAAATCGACAAAGAAATGCACCTGACAGCCTTCGAGGTTATCCTCGAAATGCCAGTTTGATTTCATATACTTGAAGGGCCCGTCGAGGTATTCCGTGTCGATCTTCTTGGCCTCGGGCCACAGCACGACGCGGCTTGTGAACCGCTCCCGAAAGACTTTGAACGAGATCACCAGATCGGCGTCCATCACCCGATGATCGCCGCGGTCCTCATCGCTGCGAATGCGCGCGGCGGCGGTCCAGGGCAGGAATTCAGGATAGCGGCCCACATCGGCGACAAGATCATACATTTGTTGCGCGCTATAGGGCAGTTGGCGGGTCTCTGAGTGCGTAGGCATTGCGTTCCGTAGCGTTGCGGGTTAACCCCCTATTTCACGTCTCAACCCCGCAGATTCAAGGGCAAAACCATGGCACACGGGCCTTATGTCATCGACGAAATGATCTCGGCCAAGGCCATCGCGGCGCGGATCGAAGATCTTTGCCGTGAGATTCATGGTGAATTCAACGGCACCGATAAATTGGTCGTGGTCGGTCTGCTACGCGGCTCTTTCGTCTTCATCGCCGATCTGGTGCGCGAGTTGGACCTGCCGATCGAAGTCGATTTCCTCGAAGCCTCCAGCTATGGTGACGGCATGGAGAGCAGCCGAGAGGTGCGCATTCTCAAAGACTTGCGCGGTGCCATCGAAGGGCGCGACGTACTGGTCGTCGAAGATATCGTCGATACCGGCCACACGCTGCACCATGTCACCAACCTGCTGCGCTCGCGTGAGCCTGCGCGGTTGAAATCCATCGCCCTGCTCGACAAACCCACCCGGCGTGAGGTCGACCTCAAGGCGGATTGGACCGGCTTTGAAATCCCCGATGAATTCGTTGTGGGCTATGGCATCGACTTTGCCCAACGCGACCGCAACCTGCCCTTCATCGGGAAAGTCCGTTTTACGTGATGGACCCGCGGTGGCTGCTGCGCATGTCCCAATGGGCGCGCAATCCACCGTCGACGAAACGGGTGATCGTGGTCTTCGCGATCATCGCGGCGGCCTTGGCCGTGGGGCTTGTCGAATGGCTGGGCTACTGGCCTGACTGGGCCACGGCAGAGCGTATCCCCCGCCGGTTCTGACCTGCCCGCAGTCTTATCCCGCTGATCACATTTTTGTTTTTTGCGACCTGCCCCTGCCATGTTACGCTGCGGCAAGAAAAGGGAGATGACCATGCATTTGACCAAAAGCATTACCGCCATTGGTATCAGCGCCGCCTTGATTGCCACCGCAGGCTTCGCCGCCAGCCATAGTGAGAAAGCCGCCAGCGCCGCCGTGAACGCGCGCCACGCGCAGATGCAACTGATTGCCTATCATACCGGCATTCTGGGCGGCATGGCCAAGGGCGAGACGGAGTATAACGCCGAGATGGCCACCGCCGCCGCGACCAATCTGAACGCCGCCGCCGGTTTCGCGCCGGGCACCCTCTGGCTTGAAGGGACCGAGCAAGGCGCTATCGAAGGTTCCCGCGCCAAGGCCGAAATCTGGAGCGACCCCGAAGGGTTCAACGAAGCGCTGATGGCGCTGGAAACCGCCAGCGCTGATATGATTGAGGCCGCGGGCGCCGATCTGGATGCGCTGAGGGCGGGCATGGGCGCAATCGGCAAGGCTTGCGGCGCTTGCCATGACGATTACCGCGGCCCCAAGAACTGATCCTTGCGACGGGTCATACCAGTACTGCTGGGCTGTGCCGCTCTCGGCGCGGCCCTTGGCTGGGCTCTCACCCGGCCCGATCCGCTTGAGCCATCCTATGGTGCCGGGCTGACCCCGGACCCAGAGGCGGGCGCGCTGGCCTTTGCCGCCGGCGGCTGCGTTTCCTGCCACGCCGCGCCCGAAAGTGAAGAGAATGAGAGGCTGGTGCTGGCCGGGGGGCTGCCCTTCGCCAGTGATTTCGGCATCTTCCACGCGCCCAATATCTCCCCCGACCCAGATCATGGCATCGGCGACTGGACCCTGCCAGAATTCGCCCGTGCCGTGACGCGGGGCGTCTCGCCCGAGGGGCAGCATTATTACCCCGCCTTTCCATACACCGCCTACCAACACCTCGCCCCGCAGGATGTGGTGGACCTTTTTGCCTATATGCAGACCCTGCCCACCTCGGATACGCCGAGCATGCCGCATGAGGTGGGGTTCCCCTTCAATATCCGCCGCGGGCTTGGCGCATGGAAGGTGCTGTTCTCACATGATGATTTCGTGCTGAGCGACCTGCCCGATGCTGAGGTCGAACGCGGGCGCTATCTGGTCGAAGGGCTGGCCCATTGCGGTGAATGCCATACGCCGCGCAACGCTTTGGGCGCGCTCGACCGTGAAGCTTGGCTGACCGGCGCGCCGAACCCTTCGGGCAAGGGGCGTATTCCCGGCATCACACCGGATCAGCTTGATTGGTCAAAGGCCGATCTCGTCGCCTATTTCACCTCCGGCTTCACGCCGGAATACGACAGCGCGGGCGGTGAGATGGCCGAGGTGGTCAGTAACCTCGCGCAGCTCCCCGAAAGCGACCGCGAAGCGATTGCGGCCTACCTTAAAGCCCTGCCCGGCGGTTAACGCCGGGCGCGTCTTTTCAATCAGGCAATCCCCAGCTTGCGGTTCCGCGCCTCGCGCAGACGCGCAAAATCGTCGCCCGCGTGGTAGCTCGACCGCGTCAGCGGCGTGGCCGAGACCATGAGGAAGCCCTTGCCGTAGGCCGCCTTTTCGTAAGAGGTAAACTCTTCGGGGGTGACGAAACGGTCCAGCGCATGGTGTTTGGGTGTCGGCTGTAGGTACTGGCCGATGGTCAGGAAATCGATGTCGGCAGCGCGCATGTCTTCCATGACCTGAATGACCGCTTGGCGATCTTCGCCCAAACCTACCATGATGCCCGATTTGGTGAACATCGAGGGATCCAACTCCTTTACCCGCTGAAGCAGGCGGAGGGAGTGGAAGTAGCGCGCGCCGGGGCGTACCTCGGGGTAAAGGCCCGGCACCGTTTCGAGGTTGTGGTTGAACACATCGGGGCGCGCTTCGACAACCTTTTCAAGGGCTTCGGGGCCGCAGCGGATGAAATCGGGCGTCAGGATTTCGATCGTCGTATCGGGGCTGCGGTGACGCACGGCGCGGATGGTCTGGGCGAAATGCTCCGCCCCGCCGTCCTCGATATCGTCTCGGTCAACGCTCGTGATGACCACATGGTTCAGCCCCAGTTTGGCGACCGCATCGGCCACGCGTCCCGGCTCGAACACGTCCAGCGCTTCGGGCGGCTTGCCGGTGGCGATGTTGCAGAAGGTACAGGCCCGGGTACAAACCTCGCCCATGATCATCATCGTGGCGTGGCCCTGAGACCAGCATTCGCCGACATTGGGGCAGCCCGCCTCTTCGCAGACCGTGGTCAGCTTGTTGTCGCGCATGATGCGCGCAGTCTCGGCATAGCCTTTGCCGCCGGGCGCTTTGACCCTGATCCAGCTCGGTTTTTTCGGCTGGGCGTTGTCAGGCTTGCGCGCCTTCTCGGGGTGGCGCTGTTCGGGTATCTTCAGATCGCGCATCGGGGGCCTCTGATCATTGTGTCGCGCCCTGTTTATCACAGTCCTTAACCCGATGGCCACCTACTGCATACGCCCCCGCGACAAGGCTGCCATGCACAGGCGGCATCGCCCTAGATCGTTGATTTAGAACGTTGATATGTAAACGTAAAATTACAATGCAGTTGCAGCATTGCGAGAGTTGCCGAGGCTTCCTATATGGGCTACCAAGCCACAAAGATTCCAATCCGAGAAAGAGAGACGCGATGAAACCCGGTATCAATGTCCCCAACGTCACCTTCAAGACGCGCGTGCGCGACGAAAGCATCGAAGGGTCCAACCCCTTCCGCTGGGAAGACAAGACCAGCGATGATTTCTTCAAAGGCAAGCGCGTTGTGCTCTTCTCCCTCCCCGGTGCCTTCACCCCGACCTGCAGCACCTACCAGCTGCCCGGGTTTGAGAACAATTTCGCTGCCTTCCAAGAGCATGGCATCGACGCGATCTATTGCCTGTCGGTCAACGACAGCTTTGTCATGAACAAGTGGAAAGAGATGCAGGGCGTCCAGAACATCGACGTGATCCCTGACGGTTCGGGCGAATTCACCCGCCGCATGGGCATGTTGGTCGCCAAAGACAACCTTGGCTTCGGCCCGCGCAGCTGGCGCTATGCGGCGATCATCAACGATGGTCAGATCGAAGCATGGTTCGAAGAGCCCGGCATCCGTGACAACCACGACGAAGACCCTTACGGCGTTTCCAGCCCTGAGACCCTGCTGGAATACCTCGAGAACCAGAAACAAACCGAAGCGGCCTAAGCGCCCTTTCATGTGACCGGATCGGGCCATCTGGCCCGGTCCTTGTGACCCAAGCCCTTTGCCCCGAAAAGCTCCGCCGCGCCTAGTATCTCGCGCGCAATTCTCCGGTCAGCCCCTCCCCCACTTCCTTCAGCGTCTCGGCCAGTTGCGCCGCCCAACCGCTGCCCGGCGTGCCAGCCCGGCGGACCAGCCCGATTTGCCGCGCAGGTTCCGGCGCGCCGAAACGGTGCAGGCGCAGCCCCGGTGCGGCATCAAGCTCGGTCTTGGCGGCGATTTCGGGCATCAGGGTCACGCCAAACCCCGCCTCCACCAGCCGCGACAGCGTGGCGAGGGAGGACGCCCCGGTGTGAATGCCCGCCTGCGTGCGGTCGCGCTGGCAAACCTCCAGCGCCTGATCGGTGAGGCAGTGCCCATCCTCCAGCAACATCAGCGGCGTGCGGGCCAGATCGGTCGGGCGGGCGACATCCGCCCCCGCCATCCGGTCGGCAGACCCGGCCAGCAGAAAGCGATCCTCGAAAAGCGGCACCTCGGCGAGGCCCGTTTCGCCAGAGGGCACCGCCATCACCGCCGCATCCAGCGCCCCGGCGCGCAGATCGGCCAGCAATTGATCCGTCTGCGCCTCGCGTACCTCGACCCGAAGCGAGATATCCTGCGCCCGCAACGCGGCCAGCACGCCAGGCAAGAGATAGGGCGCGACGGTCGGTATCAGGCCAAGGTTCAGCGTGCCCGCCAGCCCGACCTGCTCTCGCGCCGTGGCCTCCAACAGCTTGGCGCGGCGCAGGATATCCTCCGCGCGGGTCAGCACTTCCCGGCCCAAGGGTGTCAGCACCGAGGCGCGGCTTTGTCGTTCGATCAACCGCCCGCCGAGCGTTTCCTCTAGCGTCCGGATCTGCACCGAAAGCGCGGGCTGGGAGATATTGCTCGCCTCCGCCGCCCGCCCGAAGTTGCCCAAGGTCGCCAGCGCCCGAAAGTATTCGAGTTGTTTCAGGGTAAAGTTCATAACTTTTACCTATCGCAATTTTATAAAACTGCAATTGGAAATTATGGGCGGAATCGATCATCTTCCTGTCAGACAGTAACCGAGGGGAACCCAAGATGAGCAAGCGTCTCACCACCACCGCCGGCGCACCGATGCCGACAAACGACACCAGCAAGACCGCGGGCGCCCGTGGCCCGGTACTGCTGGACGACTACCAACTGATCGAGAAGCTCGCCCATCAGAACCGCGAGCGTATCCCTGAGCGTGCCGTTCACGCCAAGGGCTGGGGTGCCGAGGGCACCTTCACCGTCACCCATGACATCAGCCAATATAGCTGTGCTGCGATCTTTTCCGAAGTGGGCAAGACCTGCGAAATCATCTCGCGCTGGTCCACCGTGGCGGGCGAGCTTGGCGCCGCCGACAGTGAGCGTGACGTGCGCGGCTTCTCGGTGAAATTCTACACCGAAGAGGGCAACTGGGACGTTGTGGGCAACAACACACCGATCTTCTTTGTCCGCGATGCCTATAAATTCCCGGATTTCATTCGTACCCAGAAACGCCACCCGCGCACCAACCTGCGCTCGCCCGAGGCGATGTTCGACTTCTGGGCGGCGCAGCCCGAATGCGTGCACCAGGTCACCATCCTGATGTCCGACCGCGGCATTCCGGTGAACCCGATGCATATGCACGGCTACGGCAGCCACACCTATTCGATGTGGAACGCCAAGGGCGAGCGTCACTGGGTGAAGTTCCACTTCCGCTGCCAGCAGGAAATCCGCAACCGCACCAATGAGGATGCGGAAAAGCTGATCGGGTCCACCCGTGAGAACTTCCAAGAGGATCTCTTTAACGCGATCGAAGGCGGCGACTACCCGAAATGGGAGCTGAACATCCAAGTCATGCCCGAGGAAGAGGCCGAGACCTGCGGCTTCAACCCCTTTGACCTGACCAAGGTTTGGCCGCATGCGGATTACCCGCTGATCCCCGTTGGCATGTTGGAGTTCAACCGCAACCCTGACAACTACTTCCAGAGCATTGAGAACGCCGCCTATTCGCCGTCGAACAAAATCCCCGGCATCGGCTTCTCGCCCGATAAGATGTTGCAGGCGCGGGTGTTCTCCTATGCGGATGCGCACCGCTACCGTCTTGGCACGCATTACGAGGCCCTGCCCGTGAACGCGCCCAAAGCCGCGCCGATGCATCACTACCACAAGGACGGCGCGATGCGGTTCTTCCCGCAGCAGACCGGCCATCCGGACGCCTATTACGAGCCGAACCAATACGAAGGCTCGGCTCGTCCCGATCCATCGGTGCAAGAACCACCGCTGCGCATCTCGGGCGATGCGGACCGCTATGTGCAGGAAGAGGCGGATGCCGATTACGTCCAGCCGCGCAAGCTCTATACCGAGGTGTTCGATCAGGCGCAGCGTGACCGTCTGCACGAGAACATGGCCGGTGCCATGGCCCCCTGTTCGCAATCGGTGAAAGAACGCTGGTATGCGGTGCTTGAGAAAGTGCACCCCGACTATGCCGCCGGTGTGCGTGCCGCTTGCGAGAAAGACGAAGTGGCGATTTCGGTGACCGATGAGACGCCGACGAAGGTCGCAGACTAAAACAACGGGGGCGGCAGGGTTCTCATCCTGCCGCCCCTTCTTTACCCGACCAGCATTTACCCGATCATCGGGCCGCCCGCCCCCACGGTTTCATCGTAATGCCGTTTCAGCCGCATGAGCGCGATCCGAAGCACGATCTTCCCCGAACGCGCTGACCAGCCGAGCCGCTTCTCGGTGGTCTCCAACCCCTCCAGATAGCAACAACAGCGCAGCACCACGTCCGACAGGCCGGGGCCAAGGTCTGCCATGGCATCGGCCACCCTCTTGCGCGCCTCCGCCGCGGCCATGGCGCCTGCCCCATCTCGCCCGCCGCTGGGTTTGGCGCCGGGGGTCAGGAAATGGTCCCAGTTCTGCGTAACCTCACCACCCATCTGCGCCAGTTCGAAATCTTCGCGCAGCCTTTCGCCCGCATGGACCAGCCCCTCGTTCAAGAAGGGCGCGCCGGATTTGTCGCGCCGCCTTGCAAGGGTCGACAGCGGGCTTTCGGATAGGCAATAGCGGCCACGGCGCGGGGCCGTATCCGCATCTGCGCCCAAGTCTGCAGCGGGCGCGTCGGGCCCGCCCAGAAAGGCGGTCTGATCTTCGGCAAAGCCATCTGCGGCTGCCCCTTGCTCTTCAAGCATGCGCCGCAGCGCCGCGCGCCCCGCGCTGGTGATATGATAGCGCGTCACCCGGCCTGTGCTGCCCGGCGCGATCCAATCTTTCAATGCCATCGCCTGCGCCACGGCGCTGTCCACCACGGCAGTGCGCGCGCCGGGGCCGGTGTCCGTCTCGCGCAGAACGACGGCCTTTTCCATCCCTTCGGCCACGGCAAGGATCGCGCCTGCCTCATGCAGGCGCCGCAGGACGCGCAGCGCCTCGGCGGCGAAAGTGTCTTCGTCAAGAAGGGGGGCGGCGGGTTTCATCATTGTCGCTGTCTTTCCTGCTGGGGGGCCAGCAGTACAATCCAAGGCGCGCCGCACCGCCCCGAGCCTGCGCAGGGCGGCATCCACCAGCGGATCGTCGCGCCGTGTCTCGATACGGCGAATTTGGCGCATGATGGTCGAGGCATGACAGCCAGCTTGGCGTGCCAAGGCCCGGATCGGGGCGCCGGTCTCCGTATGTGCGAGGTAATGCAGGGCTCCGTGCGGCACCCATCCCGGCAGGACGGACTGTTGAATTTGGTGATGCGCCTTCAATTGACTGCCACTTCCATTTTGGCGGGTCCCCAAGCTGGGTGAGTTATCCCCAGAGTTATTCACAACCTATGGATGTTTTGGTTACCCGTTCGTTAAAATCGTCGCATTTGGCAATGATTGTTTCCAAAAGGTAAACGCCATCGAAAGGCGCCGTCCGCCGGGAACCCGCAACACGCAACACCCGGAAGGGTTGTGCGACACTTCGCCGATCCGGGGTGATTCACCCCTTAGAAATCGGAGAGTGTGATGCAAGATCTACTGACCATGTTGCAAAAACTTCACCGCCCGCGCCTGCTGATGCGGGCCGCCCGCATCGGGGCCGAGGACTACCGCCGCGGCACCCATTTGCCACGGATACTGGGCTTTGGCATATTGCCACGCCACGGCACCGCGCTGATCAAACTGATCGAGATCGAGGCCGCGTTGGACACCCAGCGCAAGACGGCGGATGCAAGCTATAGCCTGATCCGCCATGTGGATGTTCTTATTGCCATGGTTGGCGAGGCACGGTTCCTGAAGGCCGCGATGATGCCCAGCGCCTGAATTGCGATGCGGGGGATCGCCCCCGCCGCAAAGCCTTAGCTAAAACTATCGGGTTCCGCCGCCTTACGGGTCGCGACAAAGGCATCGAGCGCTTCGCGAATGGCTGGATCCAGCGCGGGCTGCTGGTAGTCGGCCAGCATCTTTTCGACCCGCGCGGTGGCAAGGCTCTGCGTGTCGCGCGCGCCCTCGTCCGACCATGTCTCAAAGGGTTTGTAGTCCAACAGATCCGACTTCCAAAAGGCATCGCGGAAATTACTCTGCGTATGGGCGCAGCCAAGGTAATGCCCCCCAGGCCCCACTTCGCGGATCGCGTCCATGGCCTGCGCGTTCACGTCGATCTCCACCCCACGGGCAAGGTGATGCAACGTGCCCAGTTGATCCGCATCCATGACGAATTTCTCGAAAGAGGAAACAAGACCCCCTTCCAGCCAGCCACAGGCGTGCAGCATGAAGTTCACCCCCGAAAGCAGCCCCATGTTCAGGCTGTTCGAGGTCTCATAGGCCGCCTGCGCATCGGGCAGTTTCGAGCCGGTGAAGGACCCGGCGCTGCGGTACGGCAGGTTGAGCCTGCGGGCCAGCTGCCCAGCGCCATATGTGATATGCGCAGCCTCGGGCGTGCCGAATGTGGGCGCGCCGCTGTTCATGTCGATGGAGGTGACGAAAGCCCCCATGATCACCGGCGCCCCGGGGCGGACCAACTGGCTATAGGCGATGCCCGCCAGCGTCTCGGCCAAGACCTGTGTCAGCGTGCCCGCCACACTCACCGGGGCCATGGCACCGCCCACGATGAAGGGCGAGATGATGCAGGCCTGATTGTTCTCGGCATAGACCTTGAGCGCGCCCATCATCACATCGTCAAACGTCATCGGCGAGTTGATGTTGATGAGCGAGGTCATCACCGTGTTTTCCTGCACGAAGTCCTTACCGAACAGAATACCGCACATGTCGACGGAATCCTGCGCGCGGCTGGGTTCGGTCACCGATCCCATGAAGGGTTTGTCGCTCAGCGTCATATGGGCATGCAGCATATCAAGGTGACGTTTGTTCACCGGGATATCCGTCGGCTCGCATACCGTCCCCCCCGAGTGGTGCAGCCATTTGGACATATAGCCCAGCTTCACGAACTTCTCGAAATCCGCCATCGTGGCATAGCGCCGCCCCCCTGCGGCATCGCGCACGAAGGGCGGGCCATAGACGGGGGCGAGGACAAGGTTCCTCCCCCCGATTACCACATCCCGATCCCGGTTGCGTGCCACTTGGGTAATCGTCGAAGGCGCGGTGCAACAAAGCTTGCGTGCCAACCCCCGTGGGATACGCACCCGCTCCCCCTGAACATCGGCCCCGGCCTCACGCCAGAGCGCCAATGCCCCGGGGTTGTCGGGGAAGTTCACGCCGATCTCTTCCAGCACCGCATCGGCGTTCTGCTCGATGATTTCCAGCGCCTCTTCGGTCAGCACTTCGAAGTTCGGGATATTCCGCTCGATATAGCGCGCTGTCTCGAAAGAGACGGCTGTGCGTGCCGCGCGTCTTGCCGCACCACCACCGCCGCGTGCCCGTCGTGCTGATTCCGCCATTGCTCTATCCTTCCCGCAAGTCTTGGCCCGTCACTACCCCATTCCCGGCAGGCGCTTCGCGCGGATAACGCCCCCTAGCGGCAAAAAGCGACATCGCGTGCCGTCCCCGCGCCACTTGCGCGAATTAAACGCGGGCGGCACCGGTCTTCGGCCTGCTAGAGACTTGCCAGAGCGCGCGCACGGGCCTAATCACAGCCCCATGACAGATATCACCCATGACCGCCTTCTCATCATCGACTTCGGCAGCCAGGTCACGCAGCTTATCGCGCGTCGCCTGCGAGAGCTGAATGTCTTTTGCGAAATCCACCCGTTCAACACGGTGGACGAAGCCTTCCTCAAGGAATTCGCGCCTAAGGCGGTGATCCTGTCGGGTGGCCCGTCCTCGGTGTTTGCCGAAGGTGCGCCGCGTCCGCCGCAGGCCGTTTTCGAACTGGGCGTGCCGATCCTTGGCATCTGCTATGGCCAGCAGGTGATGATGCATTGCCTCGGCGGCCATGTGGAGCGCGGCCATGGCACCGCTGAATTCGGTCGGGCCTTTGTCACCCCCACGGGCCAACAGCTTGATCTGCTCGAAGGCTGGTTCGCCACCGACCGCGAACAGGTCTGGATGAGCCATGGTGACCACGTCAGCAAGATCGCCCCGGGGTTCGAGGTCTATGGCACCTCCCCCAACGCGCCTTTCGCCATCACCGCGGATGTCGAGCGTCACTTCTACGCGGTGCAGTTCCACCCCGAGGTGCATCACACCCCCAACGGTCCGCGCCTTTATGAGAACTTCGTGCGTCTGGCGGGCTTCAAGGGCGACTGGACCATGAGCGCCTATCGTGAAGAAGCCATTGCCGCGATCCGCGAGCAGGTCGGCGACCAAAAGGTGATCTGCGGCCTTTCAGGTGGCGTCGACAGTTCCGTTGCCGCGGTGCTGATCCATGAGGCCATCGGCGACCAGCTCACCTGCGTCTTCGTCGACCACGGTCTGCTGCGCAAGGGTGAGGCCGAAGAGGTCGTCACCATGTTCCGCGACCACTACAACATGCCGCTGATCCACGCGGACGAGCAGGAGTTGTTCTTGGGCGAGCTGGACGGTGTCAGCGATCCCGAGACCAAGCGCAAGATCATCGGGAAGCTCTTCATCGACGTGTTCCAGAAACACGCCAAGGAAGTGGGCGACGCCACCTTCCTCGCCCAAGGCACGCTCTACCCGGACGTGATCGAGAGCGTCAGCTTCTCCGGCGGTCCCTCTGTCACCATCAAGAGCCACCACAACGTCGGGGGCCTGCCCGAGAAGATGGGCCTGAAGCTGGTTGAACCGCTGCGGGAGCTCTTCAAAGACGAAGTACGCGAGCTTGGCCGTGAGCTGGGCCTGCCGCCCTCCTTCATCGGTCGCCACCCCTTCCCCGGGCCGGGTCTTGCGATCCGCTGCCCCGGTGAGATCACCCGCGAGAAGCTCGACATCCTGCGCGAAGCCGATGCGGTCTATATCGACCAGATCCGCCGCCATGGGCTTTATGACGATATCTGGCAAGCCTTCGTGGCGATCTTGCCGGTGCGCACCGTGGGCGTGATGGGCGATGGCCGGACCTATGACTTCGCCTGCGCCCTGCGTGCGGTGACCTCGGTGGATGGGATGACGGCGGATTACTACCCCTTCTCGCATGATTTTCTTGGCGAAACCGCCACACGGATCATCAATGAGGTGCCGGGCATCAACCGCGTGACCTATGACATCACCTCGAAACCTCCGGGCACCATCGAGTGGGAATAAAATGCGGGTGGCCCTGACCGGCCACCTACGCTGCGCCACCCGGGCCGAGGCGGACCGGGTGCGCGCAGGGCTTGACGCGCATCTACGTCTCACCCGGGCCGAGCCGGGCTGCCTTGGCTTCGACGTGACCCCGACCGACGATCCCCTTGTCTGGCAGGTAGCGGAGCTTTTTACCGACCGCGCGGCCTTTGAGGCGCATCAGGCCCGTGCCGCAGCATCGGACTGGGCGCGGCTCACCGCCGGGATCGCCCGCGACTATCAGATCACAGAAACCACATGAGCCCCACCTTTCGCGCTGCACTCTGGATGATCGGCTCCATCGGGTCATTCTCCACCATGGCCGTGGCGGGGCGCGAACTCTCGGCGCGGTTCGACACTTTCGAGGTGATGCTCTACCGCAGCGTGATTGGCGTGATTATCGTCCTGTCGCTCGCCGGGGCCACGGGCGCGTGGCGGCAGATCAACACACGGAACTTCGGCCTGCAACTGCTGCGCAACCTTGCGCATTTCACCGGGCAGAACCTGTGGTTCCTCGCTGTGTCGCTGATCCCGCTGGCGCAGGTCTTCGCGCTTGAGTTCACCTCCCCGCTCTGGGTCATCGTCCTGTCGATCTTTCTGTTGGGCGAACGGCTGACCGCGACACGGGCGCTGGCCGGGGTTATGGGCTTTATCGGCATCCTGATCGTGGCACGGCCCGATATCGGCAACCTGAACACCGGCATTCTGGCGGCGGCGGGCTGTGCCGTCTTCTTTGCCCTGACCAATGTGCTGACCAAGCGGCTGACGCGAACCCAAGGGATCACCACGATCCTCTTCTACCTCACCACGTTGCAACTGCTGTTCGGCCTGATCGCGGCGGGCTACGATGGCGATATCGCCAGCCCCACGGCTGAGACGATGCCCTTTCTGCTACTGGTCGGCGCCTGCGGGCTGCTGGCGCATTACTGCCTGACCAACGCGCTGAGCCTTGCCCCCGCGACCGTGGTGGTGCCGATTGATTTCGTCCGCCTTCCGGCCATCGCGGTTGTGGGCATGCTTCTCTATGCCGAGGCGCTGGATATCTGGGTCTTCGTCGGGGCCGCGATCATCTTTGCTGGCAACTACCTCAACATCTGGTTTGAGACCCGCAAAGCACACCCAAGGTAATGTTTGCGCAGATTTCAACCTGACCCAAGGTCAGTGATTGACGCAAACGGCAGCAATCCGCTTAAATCGTTTCTAACCTGTGCCGGGGAGGAACCGCACAGAAGTCTTGGGAGGAAAGCAAATGAAAACCTATTTCTTGGCAATTCCGGCACTGTTGGCATCTACGGCAATCGTTCACGCTGGCGGCATCGATCGGTCGGGCCAATCCATCAATGCCCTGTTTGAAAGCGGGCGCTATGCCGAATTCAGCTTTGGGCATATCGATCCATCCACCAGTGGTACGTCGACAATGGCGGTGCCGCCGCCATCGCTGTCGAATGTAAGCTCCGGCGATATGACCTCCAGCTATCTCCAGTTTGGCGCAGCCTATAAGGCCGACATCAACGACAAGCTGTCCTATGCGATCATCTACGATCAGCCGTTCGGCGCGGATGTCGATTACCCCACGCCCACCGGCTACTATGCACAAGGTGCCCAAGCGGATCTGGAAAGCCACGCGATAACCGGCCTGTTGCGCTACCGCATGAACGAGAACTTCAGCGTTCACGGCGGTCTGCGCGTCCAGACCATCGAAGCGGTCGCAGCTGTGCCCTTCGTCGCCGGCTATACGGTGAACGGCGAGCGTGACACCGGCGTCGGCTATGTTGCGGGTGTCGCCTATGAGCGCCCCGACATCGCCATGCGTGTCGCGCTGACCTATAATTCCAGCATCGACCACGAGGTCGACACGACCGAGTTCGGCGCCGTCATGAGCACGACCGAAATCGAAACCCCGCAGTCGGTGAACCTTGATTTCCAGACCGGCATCGCTGCTGACACATTGCTCTTCGGTGGTATCCGTTGGGTCGATTGGTCCTCCTTCGACATCACGCCGGCCCAGTACCAAGGCGCGACCGGTGGCTCGCTGGTCAGCTACGATGACGACGTTTTCACCTACTCGCTCGGCGTGGGCCGCCGTCTGAACGACAACTGGTCGGTCTCGGCCTCCGTCGGCTATGAGAAGTCCAACGGCGGGTTCGCCTCCAACCTCGGGCCGACCGATGGCAACAAGAGCCTCGCTCTGGCTGCCGTCTATACTCGCGACAACATGAAGATCACCACCGGCGTGCGCTACGTCAACATCGGTGATGCAGAGACAACTTTGAACGGTGTGAATGCATCGGGCGAGTTCGAAGACAACGATGCTCTGGCCTTTGGTGTGAAAGTGGGCTTCACCTTCTAATCCATACCAGACCCGTCGAGATTACGCCGCCCGAGACCCTCGGGCGGCGTTTTTTATGCATGCGCATCTTTCGGGTCGTGCCGATCAACGGAACAGCCTAAACCCAAGCCATGATCACACAGAAAACCATCCCCCCGCGCGCTTGGATCGAAATGGGCTGTCTCGCCCTGCTCTGGGGCGCGTCCTTTGTCGCCGTTCGGGTGGCCTTGGATGAGATCGGGCCGCTGACCTCGGTCGCGCATCGGGTGTTCTGGGCGATGCTGGTGCTTTGGGCCGCCGTCGCCACCATGCGCCTGCCACTGCCGCGCGACCCGCGCATCTGGGCGGCCTTCCTGCTGATGGGGCTTTTGAACAATGTGATCCCCTTTTCGCTGATGGCATGGGGGCAGCTGCACATCCCCTCGGGGCTGACCTCGATCCTCAATGCCGCCACCGCGATCTTTGGCGTGCTGGCCGCGGCGATCTTTCTGGCGGATGAGCGGATCACCCCGCGCAAGGCGATTGGCGTCTGCCTTGGCTTCGCGGGTGTCAGTACCGCCATCGGTCTGGAAAATCTCACGAATTTCGACCTCGGCAGCCTTGCACAACTGGCCGTGCTGGGCGGTGCGATGTCCTATGCCATGGCCGGGGTCTGCGCGCGCAAACTGCTGCCGGGCCAGCCGCCGCAACTGGCCGCCGCCGGGATGCTCACCGGCGCCACGCTGATCATGCTGCCGCTGGCATGGGTGGCGGAGGGACCGCTGACGCTCAAGCTCGCCCCCGCCACGCTCGTCGCCATCGCCTATTACGCGCTGGCCGCGACGGCGCTGGCCTATCTGCTCTATTACCGCGTGCTTGGCATGGCGGGCAGCAGCAACCTGATGTTGGTGACACTGCTGGTCGCCCCCGTGGCGATCCTGCTGGGCGCATGGCTGCGTGATGAGACCCTGCGCCCCGCCGCCTATGGGGGTTTCGCCCTTCTCGCACTCGGGCTTCTGGTGCTCGATGGCCGCATCTGGCGTCTGGTCAAACACTGGGGTAGTCAGGGGAAACGAAGCACTTAACCTTGGTGATACATGCTCTACCCCACGGCTGACGATTGGCGCGCGGCGCCGCGGCGCAAAGTTCTGATCTTCGGCATGTCGGGCTTGGGCAAGACCCATCTCTCCAGCCTGCTGCGCGCCAGCGGGGATTGGTTTCACTACTCCATCGACTACCGCATCGGCACCCGCTACTTGGGCGAGCTCATCGCCGACAATGCCAAGGCCGAGGCGATGAAAGTGCCCTTCCTGCGCGATCTGCTGCTGAGCGATAGCATCTACATCGGCTCGAACATCACCTTCGACAACCTGTCGCCTGTGGCCACATGGCTGGGCAAACCCGGTGACCCTTCGCGCGGCGGACTGCCGATGGCAGAATACGCCAAACGGCAAGAGGCTTTCCGCCGGGCCGAGATCAGCGCGCTGCAAGACACCGCCTATTTCGCCACCCGCGCCGAAGCGCTCTATGGCTATCCGCATTTCATCTGCGACACCGGTGGCTCGATCTGCGAATGGGTCGACCCCGAAGACCCGAACGACCCGCTCTTGCGGCAATTGGCCGAGGAATGTCTGCTGGTCTGGATCAAGGGCGACGAGGCCCATACCGAGGAACTCATCCGACGCTTTGACAAAGCCCCCAAGCCGATGGCCTATCAGCCCGAATTCCTCGCCCGGGCATGGGCCGATTATCTGGCCGAAAAGAACATTACAGAGGACGCGGTGAACCCCGACGACTTCATCCGCTGGACCTATGCCGCCGCCCTGTCGCACCGCCAACCCCGCTATGTGGCGATGTCGAAATGGGGTGTCACCATCACCCCCGCCGATATCGACGCGTTGAAAGCTCCCGAAGACTTTACCGACCTCATTGCCCGCCACCTGCCCGCGGGCGGTTGAACCCGCCCCGCCCAAGATTATCTGACTGCATTGGCCACCCCTGAAAGACCTGTCTCATGCCCATCAAGATCCCCTCCCGCCTGCCTGCCTTCGACGTTCTGCGCAACGAAGGGGTCATGGTTCTGGACGAGGAACTGGCCTCGCGGCAAGACATCCGCCCCCTGCGCATCGCCCTTCTGAACCTAATGCCCAAGAAAATCCAGACCGAGAACCAGTTTGCCCGGCTGATCGGTGCCACGCCCTTGCAGATTGAACTGAGCCTCATCCGCATGTCCGACCACCGGACCCGCAACACCGCCGCCGAACATATGGAGAGCTTCTACCGCCCCTTTGAGGAGATGAAGGCCGAAAAGTTCGACGGGCTGATCATCACCGGCGCCCCGATCGAACATCTCGACTTTGACGAGGTGACATATTGGGACGAGCTGCGCGAGGTGATGGAATGGACCCAGACCAATATCCACTCCACCTTTGGCGTCTGCTGGGGCGGCATGGCGATGATCAACCACTTCCACGGCGTCAAGAAACACATGCTGAGCGCAAAGGCTTTCGGCTGTTTCCGGCACCGCAACCTCGCGCCCGCCTCGCCCTATTTGCGCGGCTTTTCGGATGATTGCACCGTGCCCGTCTCGCGCTGGACCGAGATGCGCCAAGATGAGGTTGACGCCCATCCCGGCCTGACCACGCTTTTGGGCAGTGATGAGGTTGGCCCCTGTCTGATCGAAGACCCCGCGCACCGCGCGCTCTATGTCTTTAACCATTTTGAATACGACCGCGACACGCTCAAGCAAGAGTATGACCGCGATGTCGAGAATGGCGTGCCGATCAACGTGCCCTGCAACTACTACCCCGAAGATGACCCCGCGCGCACGCCGGTGAACCGCTGGCGCAGCCATGCGCATCTGCTTTATGGCAATTGGATCAACGAGATATACCAAACCACCCCCTTTGATATGAATGAGATCGGCCATTAAACTGCTGCTTGCCCTCCTCCTCGGGCTGGCGCTGCTTACCGCGCTCGTCCAATGGCGCGCCGCGCGGCATGAGGCGCGGGCCGAGGCAAGCCATCCGCCTGAGGGGGAAATCATCACGGTCGACGGCCTGACGGTCCATGCCAAGATCATCGGCAGCGGGCCGGATCTGGTGTTGATCCACGGGGCCAGCGGCAACCTGCGAGATTTTACTCTGGGCTTCGCTGAGCGGCTGAGCGACCGCTACCGCGTCATCATGTTCGACCGCCCCGGCATGGGCTATACCGCCCGGCTGCCCGGCGCGCGCGGCCCTTGGAACCCGCGCGGCGAGTCGCCACAGGAACAGGCCGCACTCTTGCAGAAAGCGGCGGATCAACTGGGCGTCGAAAACCCCATCGTGCTGGGCCATTCCTTTGGCGGGGCCGTGGCGCTGGCATGGGGGCTGCACCGCCCTGATGAGACCGCAGCGCTGGTGCTGGTCTCTGCGGTGTCGGAGCCTTGGCCCGGCGGTCTGGGCTGGCTCTATAACGTCAGCGCCTCACGGCTTGGCGGGGCGCTCTTTATCCCTGCCGTCACCGCCTTTGTGCCAGACAGCGTGGTGCAAAGCAGCATCGCGGCGATCTTTGCCCCACAGCAAGCGCCCGAAGGCTATGCCGATCACATCGGCACGGGCCTGACCCTGCGCCGCAGCGCCAGCCGCGCCAATGCGCAGCAGGTCCACCAGCTTCGCCCGCATGTGGTTGAAATGGCAGCGCAATATGACCGCCTAACCATGCCTGTCGAAATCATTCACGGCGATGCCGATACCATTGTCCCGATGCATATTCACGCCGAGGAACTGATCAAAGACATCCCCAACGGCGCCCTGACCCGCCTGCCCGGCATGGGCCATATGCCCCATCACGCCGACCCGCAGGCCGTGGTCGATGCCATCGACCGCGCCGCCGCCCGTGCCGGTTTGCGTTAACCGCCTTAACATCCCATATTGAAACAAGAACAATCCGCAAGGAGCGCCCATGGACCTGCCCTTTGACGGCGCGATCAGCGCCTTTTACGAGAACGACGCCCCCGAGGACATCCGCCAAGCGATCCAGCGGGCCGACAAGGACGATATCCTTTCGCCCAGCTACCCGCATGACGAACGTCTGTCGCGCAAGACCTATGAGCGCGACTATGACCGTTTGCAGATCGAAATGGTCAAACTGCAATCCTGGGTGCGCGAAACCGGGCAGCGCGTCGTCATGGTTTTTGAGGGGCGCGACGCCGCTGGCAAGGGCGGCACGATCCGCCGTATGCGTGAAAACCTGAGCCCCCGTTCCGCCCGTGTGGTGGCCCTGTCGAAACCCACCGAAACCGAGCAGGGCGAGTGGTATTTTCAGCGCTACATCAAACACTTGCCAACAGCGGGCGAGATGGTTTTCTATGACCGCTCTTGGTACAATCGCGGGGTGGTGGAAAAGGTCTTTGACTTTTGCACGCCCGAACAGCGCGCGCATTTCTTTGAACAGGTCACCCCGTTTGAACAGATGCTCGTCGAAGACGGCATTCACCTGATTAAATTTTGGCTCAACGTGGGCCGGGCCGAGCAGTTGCGCCGCATGTTGTCGCGCGAGTCCGATCCGCTGAAACAGTGGAAGCTCAGCCCCATCGACGTCAAAGGTCTGTCGAAATGGGAGGAATATTCCGCCGCCATCGCCGAGACGCTGCTGCGCAGCCATACGGATGAAACCCCGTGGACGGTGATCCGCTCCGACGACAAACGCCGCGCCCGTCTCGCGGCCATGCGCCATCTGCTGCACCGTTTCGACTATCCTCAGAAAGACGCCAAGGCGATCGGCAAGATCGACGATGAAATCTGCGGCGGGCCGGACATCTGGGATGCCTAAGCGCGGTTACCATCACGGCAACCTGCGCCAAGCGCTGATCGACGCGGCGCTTGAGTTGATCGAGCAGCGCGGCCCCACGGGTTTCACCCTTTCCGAGGCGGCCAAACGCGCGGGCGTCACCCCGGCGGCGGTCTATCGCCATTTTGAGGGCCGCGAAGACCTCATTGCCGAGGCCGCGCATCAAGGCTATGATATCTTTGCCGATTTGATGGAATTCGCCTATCAATCCGGCCAGCCCTCGGCGCTCAAAGCCTTTGAGGCGACGGGCCGCGCCTATCTTGCCTTCGCCCGCAAACATCCCGGCCATTACATCGCGATGTTCGAATCCGGCATCTCGGTCAACCGTACGCCGGAACTGGCCCATGCTGCCAACCGCGCCAATGCGGTGCTGGAACGCGCGGCCACAGACCTCAGCCAACATATCCCGGCGGACAAACGCCCACCAGCTTCGATGTTCTCGGCTCATATCTGGGCGATGAGCCACGGGGTGGTTGAGCTTTTCGCCCGTAACTCGCCCGGGCGCGCCTCGCCCTTCCCGCCCGATGACCTGCTGGAAACCGGGATCGGGATTTATCTGCGCGGCTTGGGGCTGGTCAGCCCTGACGAGTGACGGCGGCGGCCCTTAGGCCGCCACTTTCATATCCTGCAAGACATCCGCCGCAATCTCGAACGAGCGCAGCCGCGCTGAGTGGTCGTGAATCTGCCCGGTCAAGATCAACTCATCGGGGCGATGCTGCGCGATCAGCGTCTCCAACTGGCGTTTCACCGTCTCAGGGCTGCCCACGGCAGAGACGCGCAATGCGTGGTCGACCCCTTGGCGCAGGCCCGCGCCGATCTCGGCATCAATGTCGCGCACCGGGGCCGGAAGCTTGCCGGGGCGTCCTGTTCGGAGACGGGCGAAAGCCTGCTGCATGGTGGTCCGCAGATAGGCGCCCTCCTCATCCGTCTCAGCGGCAAAGACGTTTACCGCCAGCATGAAACGCGGCTTCGGGCAGGCTTCGGACGGTTTGAAATCCCGGCGATAGATCGCCGTGGCCTCTTCCAACGCATCTGGCGCGAAATGCGATGCAAAGGCATAGGGCAACCCGAAATGCGCCGCCAATTGCGCACCATAGAGCGAGGAGCCGAGGATCCAGATCGGCACATGCGTCCCCTCACCCGGATGGGCGCGGACCGGCGCGCGGGGATCGGGCGCGCCAAGATAGGCCATCAACTCGGCCACGTCATCGGGGAATTGATCGCCCGCGCTCATCCCGCGGCGCATGGCGCGCATCACCGCCTGATCCCCGCCCGGCGCGCGGCCCAGCCCCAGATCGATCCGGTCGCCATGTATCGCCGCCAGCGTGCCGAACTGTTCGGCAATGGCCAAGGGCGCATGGTTGGGCAGCATCACCCCACCCGCGCCGACGCGAATCTCTTTCGTGTGATCCGCCACATGCCCGAGCAGAACCGAGGTTGCCGCCGAGGCGATGCCGGGCATGTTGTGATGCTCCGCCATCCAAAACCGGTGATAGCCCTTAGCCTCGGCCAGTTGTGCCAGAGCGACGGAATTGGCGATGGCGGTGGTGGTGTCCGACCCTTCGGGCACGGGCGCAAGATCAAGAACTGAATACTGCATGACTGTCTCCTGTGTTGGGGCTGATATAGGCAGGCACAGCCCCGCCCGGAACCACGCCGCCCCAGAAAAACCAACGGCTTGGGCGAAATTTCCGTCGATCACAATGTTATGTTCTATCGCATGTCAGATATGCGCAATCGGGCCTTGCCGCCCCCCGGTGAGCACCCTATCCGAGGGGCCTTCACAACCTGACCTCGCCAGTCGCAGACAAGCTATGGTCCAAAACTAGGCAAATGCCATGAATATCAAACATCTTATCGGGTTCGGCCTCACCGCCGGGCTGCTCTCCTCTGCTGCCTATGCGCAGGAAAACGTCACCACCGGTTTCGACCCGGTCATCGAAGACCGCACCATGACTTCCATGGTTGGCTGGACCGCCGGCGTCTCTGCCGCGACACGGTTCAACACGTCGGATGATTTCGATCACCTCGAAAACGAAGTCGAAGGTTTTGTCGAGCTGACCTACGGCGGCTTCCACACCGGGCTGAGCGCGACATCGCTTTACCAAGACCCCACCGATGACGTCGAATTCGAAGCAAACCTCGGCTACGGCGCGGACTTCGGTCAGGGCCTGAGCTGGGACCTGACCTATGGCTACATCTGGCTGAACGATTCCAAAGACCACAGCGAAGAGATCACCGCGACGCTGGGCTTCCCCATCGGGCGCGACGCTTCGGGCGCATTCGCCGTGATCATCGACCCCGACAATGGCGAAAGCGATCAGGAAGTCGCGTTTGAAGCGCCCCTGTCCGAGCGTTGGACCGCCGTTGGCCTCATCGGAAACAGCGACCGTGACGACAACATCTATGCTGAAGCCGGTGCCGTTTATGACTTCGGTGACGGCGTCACCTTCGAAGCGCTTTACGAAGACACCAACGATGGCGACGGCGTGCTGGGCTTCACCGTGAGCTACGAAATCGGCGGCTAAGCCGTCTCGGGATCAGAAGCGATCCGACCCTAAGGCCGCTGCGGGAAACCGCGGCGGCCTTTTTCATGTCCCGCGGCCAACCCTGCCCACCGCAACGAAAAAGGGCCACCCCGGAGGGCAGCCCTTTCGCAAACTTGATCGTTAAGCTTAACGCTTGGAGAACTGGAAGCTCCGGCGCGCTTTGGCCTTACCGTATTTCTTCCGCTCGACAACGCGGCTGTCGCGGGTCAGGAAGCCTGCCGCTTTCAGCGCACCGCGCAGGGAGGGATCGTAGAGCTGCAGCGCTTTGGAGATGCCGTGCTTGACCGCGCCCGCTTGACCGGACAGACCGCCACCTTTGACAGTCGCGATCACGTCGAACTGGCCTTCGGTGTTGGTGATGCCGAAAGGCTGCGCGAGGATCAGCTGCTGCACAGGGCGCGCGAAGTATTCGTTCTGCGGCTTTCCGTTCACGATGACCTTGCCGGAACCCGGCTTGATCCAAACGCGGGCGACCGCGTCTTTACGCTTGCCGGTGGCATAGGCGCGGCCCAGTTCGTCACGAACCGGCTCACGGGGGGTCACTTCGGTCTCGGTGCCCTGCACGCCGCCGATGTTGTCGGTCACGGCTGCTTCCAGACCGTCGAGGGATTTGATTTCGTCAGCCATGCTCATGCACTCCGCGTGTTTTTCTTGTTCAGGGATTTGACATCCAGAACTTCGGGGCTCTGCGCCTCATGGGGGTGTTCGCTACCCGCATAGACGCGCAGGTTGGTCATGATCTGGCGGCTCAGGCGGTTGCCGGGCAGCATGCGCTTGACCGCTTGGGTCACAACACGCTCAGGATGTGCGCCTTCGAGGATCTGTGCCTTGGTGCGCGATTTGATGCCACCGGGGTGGCCGGTGTGCCAGTAGAAGTGCTCTTCGCGCTTCTTGCCGGTCATCTGCACCTTGTCGGCGTTGATGACGATCACGTTGTCGCCGCAATCCATATGCGGCGTGAAGGACGGCTTGTGCTTGCCGCGCAGGCGCATGGCAACGATCGAGGCGAGACGGCCCAGCACGACGCCTTCGGCGTCGATGATGATCCATTTCTTGTCGATATCTGCCGGTGTCGCAGAAAAGGTTTTCATGGATGAATTCCCGTTTGAGGTTGGTCGGAACGAGGAATCCCCGCCCGGTGTCTGATGGAGGCGTTATAAACACCTGCATCGCCGGGTCAAGCGCATCAATCCCTGATTTTATCAGCTAAAACAATACGTTGCGATTTAGGTATAATAATACCCCATATTTCTACACGCTGATCTGCTCCGGTGGATTGTCCAGAAGGCAGCGCAGCCGCTGCATCGCCGCCTCGAAGGACCGCAGGGAGACATGGGCGTTCACCGCAATGCGCACCGCATGGGGCGCGCGGCCATCGCGCAGCGCGAACTCATCGGCCGAGCGGATCTGCACGCCCTGCGCCTCTGCCGCGCGGCAGAACCCGGCAGCCCGCCACCCCGGCGGCAGTTGCAGCCAGAGGAAGGGCACATCGCGCGACCATTCCAAAGCGTGGCCGCCCAGATGGTTCACCGCCACTTCGACATATTCCGCCAGTCTTTCGCGAATATCCGCGCAGATCGCCTTGAGCCGTGGGTCCGTCAAGAGAATCCGCGTGGCTTCGGCCAAGGGGCGGGCGAGGCCGAAATAGCCATATTCCGCCACCCGCCGCAGGTCCGCCGCGCGGCCTGCAGGCGCCAGCGCAAACCCCACCCGCAAGGCAGGCGTCAATTCCTTCGAGATCGAAGAGACATGCCAGACATGCTCAGGCCAGAGCGAGCGATAACTCGGCGCGCGGGCGAGGCCCATGCGGTAGCAGTCATCCTCCAAAATCTCCAACCCATGCCGCTTGGCGACTTCCAAAAGCGCGCGCCGCCGTTCAAGGCTGGTGTGGCTGCCCGTAGGGTTATGCACCTCCGGCGTCGTGCAAAAGACCTGCGCCCCGCTGTCGCGCGCGGCCTTGTCCAGCGCCTCTGGCAGCACGCCCTCTGCATCCATCGCCACCCCGACCACCTCGGCCCGCAACACCTCCGCCGCGCGGCGAAACCCGGCGTAGGAGAGGTCTTCGACCAGCATCACCGGCTTCGGCCCCGAGAGGATCGCTTGCAGTACCAATACAATCCCGCTCTGCCCGCCATGCGACAGCACGACGTCACGCTCGCTCAGCGGCCCGAGGGCGAGATGCGACAGCCAGTCGACCACCGCTTGCCGCACCGGGGCATAGGCGTCGCGGGTGGGATAGTTCATCAGGTCCTCGCCTGGCACATCCGCCACCTGCCGCAGGGCGCTGCGGATCAGCGCCACCTGCCCCATGTCCGGCAGGCGCGGGCTGAAGAGGCTGACCGCATCCGTATCGGCAACCTCCAACTCCTTGATCCAACTATCTTGTTCGCGATTCCAGACATCTTCGCGGATGGCCGCCTGCGGCGGGGCGACAAAGGTGCCACGGCCCACCTCGGCCTCCAACAGACCCTCATCGGTGAGGATGGTATAGGCCCGCGCCACGGTGCCGGGGGTAATCCCCAATTGCCACGCCAGTTCCCGCACCGGCGGCAGCTTATCCCCCACCGTCAGAGCGCCGGAGTTGATCCCCTGCCGGATGGTCAGCGCGACGAGCTTGTACTTCGGCCCCTGCCCCTCGGCCAGTGTCGGCTGCCAAATTGTACCCATTACAATATTCCTGTGGTCAAATTGTATCGCGCTTTGTACCGTTGTATCTGTAGGCATTCTACACTTTGTGTCAATACAATTTCGCCAATACAATTTCAAGGAGTTCCCCCATGACACAGGCACGCCCCCTTACCGCTGATGCAATGACATTGATGACATACCGCGCCCTGCCGGTCCCTGCGGTGATTGCGCTGCGCTTTGCGGCTGTCGTGACCACATGGGCGGCCCGCCGACGCACCCGGATCGCGCTTGCCGCGCTTGAACCGTGGGAGCTTAAAGATGCGGGACTTACACCGGAACAAGCCTCGGCCGAGGCTTCCCGCGTGTTCTGGCAGGCGTAGCTTCCCTGTGGCGACTGCCAGACCTCTTCCTCGGGCCGGGTTTTCCCGGCCCTTTTTTGTGGCCTCTGAGAATTCCTCGGCCCGGAATCAAGCCGCAGGCGCCGGGCCATCGCCTGCCCGTCCCGGCGGGCTGGCGATTTGGTGAGGCTGGGCGCATTTGCGAGAAGGCGCATCACGGCTGCGCCATAAAGTGGCATGGACCGGCGTCGCAATCGCCACCCCACGGTCAGGCGCTGACCCTAAACTCCGCCCCTCACCCCATCGACGCTGGCGGAATCGCATAGGTTAGCCCGGCCCGCGCCACCGGCTTGTCCGACCCTTCGGAATATATCAACACATCCGTCACCGACAGCTGCCGCCCCAGCTTCAGCAGCTTGGCATGGGCCACCAGCGGCACATCCGCCAGCGGTTTGCGCATAAAATCAATCGAGCAATTCGTCGTTACCGCCAGCGCCTTAGGCCCGATCATCGCCAGCGTCACCAGATAAGCCGAAACATCCGCCAGCGCGAACATCGATGGGCCTGAAACAGTCCCTCCGGGCCGCAGATGGCGGCGGCTGGTCAACAGGCGCATGGTGATCTCGTTCTCGGCCACATGATCCACGGCGAAATCATCCGCCACCTGATCGAACACCTCCCGCATGAAGGCTTCCAACGCCTCCGCATCCATCACCACGGCCATACTTGTCCTCCCTGCTGTCCTCGGCGTAACGTTGGCGTGATCAACCGGGGAGGGCAAGGTGGCAATTCTTGACGTTACGGCACGCGGGCCGGTGACCCACCTGCGCATGAACGCCCCCGAACGGCTGAACGCCCTGTCGGACGAAATGCTGGCCGCCCTGCACGCGCGCTTCGACCAATTGGCCCAAGACCGCGCCACGCGGGTCATCGTCCTTTCCGGCGCTGGCAAAGCCTTCTGCGCGGGCCACGACCTGCGCCAAATGACCGCCATGCGCCAAGCCGAAGACGGGGGCGCGGCAGGTTTCAAAGACCTTTTCGACCGCTGCGCCGCCCTGATGGCCCGCATCCAAAGCCTGCCGCAGCCCGTCATCGCCCAAGTGCATGGAATCGCCACCGCCGCGGGCTGTCAGCTTGTCGCCACCTGCGATCTGGCCATCGCCGCGGATGACTGCCGCTTTGGCGTCAACGGCGTGAACATCGGGCTCTTCTGCTCGACCCCCATGGTCGCCCTGACCCGCAACATCCCGCACAAACAGGCGTTTGAGATGCTCACCACCGGAGAGTTCATCTCCGCCCCCCGCGCTGCTGAACTGGGCCTGATCAACCGCGCCGTGCCGGGCGACCAACTGGCCCAAGAGACCGACGCACTGGCCGAGAAGATCGCCGCCAAACTCGGCACCGCCATCGCCCATGGCAAAGGCGCCTTCTATCAACAAATGCAGATGCCCAGCGAACAAGCCTACGCCTTCACTGGTGAGGTCATGGTCCGCAACATGCTTGAGGCAGAAACACGCGAGGGCATCGACGCCTTCTTGGAAAAACGCCGCCCCGATTGGTCCCAATGATTGTTTCCAAAACCGCCAGCCTTTGTTGCCATGCGGGGGCTGGCAAATCTGGCGAAATCACGGCATAGTTATGTTAGGGCATAGAAACCCTGATGATTTTGGGTCGCCGCAGGCGGAAGGTCCCTCCGGGTCAGCCTCTCACTGACCGACCATTCCCGCCGCGGCGACCCCAAAACCATTCTTCTTCCGCAGCCTCATCGCCCCTTCTTGCCTGTTGCGTGCGGCGCTGCCCTGCCCTACATCGCCTCCATGACAGATACATTGCATATCATCGGCGGCGGCATGGCCGGATCAGAGGCAGCTTGGCAAGCGGCGAACGCGGGCGTGAAGGTCGTGATCCACGAAATGCGCCCCAAGGTTGAAACCTTCGCCCACCAAACCGGGCTTCTGGGCGAGATGGTCTGCTCCAACTCCTTCCGCTCGGATGATGACGAGCAAAACGCCGTCGGCCTGCTGCATTGGGAAATGCGTGCCGCCAACGGGCTGATCATGGCCTGCGCCGACAAGAACCGCCTGCCCGCAGGCGGCGCATTGGCGGTGGACCGCGACCCCTTCGCGCAAAGCGTCACAGACACGCTGCTCGCCCACCCCAATATCACCGTAGAATATGGCGAAATCACCGAACTGCCGCGCGACGGCAAATGGATCATCGCCACCGGTCCGCTGACCTCGGGCAAGCTCGCCGAAGCCATCGCGGCTGAAACCGGCGCCGAGGCGCTGGCCTTTTTCGACGCCATCGCGCCCATCGTCTATTTTGACAGCATCGACATGTCCAAAGCCTGGATGCAGTCACGCTATGACAAGGGCGAGACCGAAGAAGAGCGCACCGCCTACCTCAACTGCCCGATGGACAAGGAGCAATACGAGGATTTCATCGACGCGCTTTTGGCCGCCGAAAAGACCGAGTTCCGCGAGGGCGAAACCGCGGGCTATTTTGACGGCTGCCTGCCCATCGAAGTGATGGCCGAACGAGGCCGCGAAACCCTGCGCCACGGCCCGATGAAACCCGTGGGGCTGACCAACCCGCACCAGCCCGAGGTCAAGGCCCATGCCGTGGTGCAGCTGCGCCGCGACAACAAACTGGGCACGCTTTACAATATCGTCGGCTTCCAGACCAAGATGAAGTACGGCGCGCAAACAGATGTTTTCAAACGCATTCCGGGACTGGAGAACGCGCGCTTCGCCCGTTTGGGCGGCATTCACCGGAACTCCTTCATTAACTCGCCGACACTGCTCGACGACCAGATGCGCCTGCGCAGCCGCGACAATATCCGCTTTGCGGGTCAGATCACCGGCGTCGAAGGCTATGTCGAAAGCGCCGCCATGGGCCTGCTGGCGGGCCGTATGGCCGCCGCCGAAATCAAGGGCGGCAGCCTGCCCACCCCGCCCGACAGCACCGCCATGGGCGCGCTGATCACCCACATCACGGGCGGGGCCGAGGCAAAAACCTTCCAGCCGATGAACGTGAACTTCGGCCTCTTCCCCCCGGTCGAAGGGCTGAAATCGGGCCGCCGTGGCCGCAAGGACCGTTACAAAGCCTATACCGACCGCGCCAAGGCCGATTGGCAAACATGGCTTAATCAAGGTTAACGCGACGGGGGGTTAACACTGGATCCTCCTGCTCATCCCCCATATCCTAGGGGCATGACACAGCATTTTTTTGACAAGGCCTATGCGGCGCGGGACACGCATGTGATCCGCAGCCTCTATGACGAATGGGCAAGCAGCTATGACGAGGACATCAAGGCGCAGGGCTATGCCACGCCCGACCGCGCCGCTGCCACGCTCGCAGAATTCCTCGACGACAAAGACCTGCCGATCTTCGACATCGGCTGCGGCACCGGGCTGTCCGGCGCGGCGCTAAAACAGGCGGGTTTCACCACCATCGACGGCGGCGACGTTTCCGCCGCCATGCTGGAGCAAGCGCGCAAAAAAGACATATACCGCAACCTATTAGAACTCGAAGTTGACGCGCCACTTCCCTTTGCGCCCGGGGCTTATGCAGCGATCAGTGCCATCGGCGTGATCGGCCCCGGTGCGGCCCCCATCAGCCTCTTCGATACGCTGATGCATGGGTTAGAAAAGGGCGGTAAGCTCCTATTTTCACTTAATGAAAAGGCGCTGGAAGATCGCGGTGCTTTAGGCATGATCCACGAATGGACCGATTGCGGCGCGGCGATCCTTCTCTTTGCCGAGGAAGGGCCGCACCTGCCCGGGATCGACATGAAGTCTACCGTATATCTGATTGAAAAGAATTGACTCTTACCACCAGATTCGCACCATCCCCGACCGGACCTCTGCACCTCGGCCACGCCTTTTCCGCACTCTTGGCCCATGATCTTGCAAAGGCCGCTGGGGGCGATTTTCTGCTGCGGATTGAAGACATCGACCAATCCCGCGCGCGCGCTCAGTGGGAGGCGCAGATCTACGAAGACCTCGCATGGCTGGGCATCGACTGGCCGCAACCCGTCATGCGGCAATCGGATCGAATGGCGGCCTATCAAGCCGCCCTAGATGCCCTCTGGTCGCGCGGCCTGCTCTATGCTTGCACCTGCAACCGGCGCGACATTACCGCTGCCACCAGCGCGCCGCAAGAGGGAGCAGAACCCGTCTACGGCCCCGATGGCCTCATCTACCCCGGCACCTGCCGCACGGCACGCCACTCCAAAGTCTCTGGCGCGCTGCGCCTCGATATGCGTAAGGCACTGGAAACCCTTGGCAATACCAAGCTAAGCTTCACCGAAAACGGCCAGGGGCCGAATGCCGAAACTGGGAAGATCACCCTCTCCCCTGATGAGTTGATCGGCGCGGTCGGGGATGTGGTCTTGGCCCGCCGCGACATGGGCACGTCCTATCACCTTTCGGTCGTGCTCGACGACGCCGCGCAGGGGGTGACGCTGGTCCCGCGCGGGGCCGATCTGTTTGAAGCGACCTACATTCATGTGGTGCTACAGGCATTGCTCGATCTGCCGACGCCGCTGTATCACCACCACCGTCTGATCCGCGATGACAGCGGCAAGAGACTGGCCAAACGTGATGACGCCCGCGCCATCGCGCTCTATCGCGAGAACGGCGCCACGCCCGGCGAAATTCGTAAAATCGTCGGGCTTTAGCGCACGGTCTTAATCCATCGGCTTCATCAGTTCGACCTCTTCACCGTCCTGAATGCCGGTGTAAAAGCAGCTCCGCCGCCCGGTGTGACAGGCCGGCCCGGTCTGATCCACCATCACCAACAGGCAGTCCCGGTCACAATCGACACGCATTTCGACCAGCTTTTGCACATTGCCGCTGGTTTCGCCCTTCACCCAGAACGCCTGCCGCGAACGGCTCCAATAGGTGACCTTGCCGGTCTCGAGGCTGCGCGCGATGCTCTCCGCATTCATCCACGCCAGCATGAGCACCTCATGGGTCTCGGCGTCCTGCGCAATGGCCGGGATCAACCCCGCTTCGTTGAACTGAAGGCTAGCAGGATCAAATGTCATCGGGCACCTCGTGGAAATATTTGCATCTGTCTCTGCGGCGCTTATGTAGGGTTTCAGCACGAAAAGGAACAGCCCATGTCGGATGAGACGGACCTCATCAAGCTCTACTCCGCGCGCATTCTCGCGCTCGCGGCCGAGATCCCCCAGTTGGGCCGCATGGAGGCTCCTCAGGCCAGTGTGAAACGCCGCTCGCCGCTCTGCGGCTCCACCGTGACGGTCGATGTGCGGATTGAGAATGGGCATCTGGCCGAGATGAAGCAGGACGTGAAAGCCTGCGCTCTGGGGCAAGCCGCCGCCGCCGTGGTAGGCGATGCCGCCCCCGGCAGATCGCTTGCGCAGATCACAACCGCACGCGATCAACTGCGCGCCATGCTCAAGGGCGAAGGCCCGGTGCCGGATGCCCCTTTCGACGGTTTCGAGGTGCTAACCCCCGCCACGGCCTATAAAAACCGCCATGCCTCCATCATGCTCAGCATCGAAGCATTGACGGAAGCGATGCAAGAGGCCGAAGCACCTGCCGAAGCGGGCGAACGCTGAACGCGGCCAAGCTCAGCCTGCCTTCCCCCCTGAAAAGCTAAAAAAAACGCCGCACATCCTGCGAAGGATGGCGGCGTCAGTCGGCATGCCTCATGTGGGACCCACTTTGCCGAAACCCGACGCAGACAGGCAAGTCGGAGCATCAAATTGGGACGGATGCAGCGGCAAAGCGGCATGAGAGCCTTGGCAGAACTCAGATAAAGGCGGGCAGATGCAGACCCACCACCAGCATCACGATCAAAGCGGCGGCCCCTGCTGCATCTTGCAGCAATGTGGCCTGTGATCTGACAGCGATAGATTTCAGGGCAGTGTAAGTCATCATCAATACCTCCTTATCTGTGTTGCTTCTTTGTTCTCATTTCTTCACCCGCAAGTAAAGAACTTTTTGAGAACATCCGCGAACATAATGAGGTTTCGATCTCTAACCCACTGTTATCAAACGGATCGCTTCATCCTGCCGCATGAGCCACAAAAGCAGTCTCACGGCCTTGCCGCGCGGCCCTTCGAGGCTGGGGTCATCGACCAAAAGCTTGCGAGCGTCTGATTGCGCCACCGCCATCAGCCCCGCCTGACGCTCCAAATCCGCCACGCGGAAACGCGGCACGCCGGACTGCGCCGTGCCAATCAGATCCCCCGTGCCGCGCATCTTCAGGTCGGTTTCGGCGATGACAAACCCGTCCTCGGATTCGCGCAGCACCTCAAGCCGCTGGCGGCCCGTCTCGCTCAGCGGCGCTTGATACATCAAAAGGCAGGTCGAGGCGCCTGAGCCCCGCCCGACGCGGCCCCGCAACTGGTGCAGCTGCGCGAGGCCGAAAATTTCTGCCCGTTCCACCACCATGATTGTCGCATTGGGCACGTCGACGCCCACTTCGATCACCGTGGTGGCCACCAGCACCTTGGTCTCCCCCGCTTGGAAGGCGCGCATTGCCGCGTCCTTCTCGGCAGGTGGCATCTGGCCGTGAACCAACCCGACGATCCCTTCGCCCAAGGCCGCACGCAGCCGCTTAAACCGGTCCTCCGCCGCGGTGAGATCGCTGACTTCGCTTTCCTCAACCAGCGGACATACCCAGTAGCATTGCCGCCCCTCGCTGATCGCATGGCGCATCCGGTCGATAACCTCATCCATCCGTGACGTCGAGACGAGCGCGGTGCGAATGGGCTGCCGCCCGGGGGGCTTTTCGTCGAGGATCGACACATCCATATCGCCGTATTGCGCCAGCGCCAGACTGCGCGGAATCGGCGTAGCGGTCATCACAAGCACATCGGCAAGCTTCCCCTTGCGGCCCAATTCCAGCCGCTGCCGCACGCCGAAACGGTGCTGTTCATCAACCACGGCGAGGCGCAGATCGGCAAAGCTGACATCCGCCTGAAAGACCGCATGGGTGCCGACGAGGATCTGAATATCGCCGCGTTCCAGCGCCGCGAGCTTGGCCCGACGCTCGCCCCCCTTGTCGCGCCCGGTGAGCAGTTCCAGCACAACGCCCGCCTGTTCCGCCAACGGTTGCAGCCCCATAAGGTGCTGACGGGCAAGGATTTCCGTCGGCGCCATCAGCACCGCTTGGCCGCCCGCTTCGACCGCGCGCAAGAGCGCCATGAAAGCCACCAGCGTTTTGCCCGCCCCCACATCACCCTGCAACAGCCGGTTCATCCGGGTCTCGCGGCCCATGTCGGCGGTGATCTCTTCGATGGCGCGCTGCTGCGCGCCGGTGGGGCGATAGGGCAAGGACGACAGGACCCTTTGTTGCAGCCGCCCGTCGCCCCGGTTCGCCCGCCCCATCTTGCGCCGCTCATTCTGTCGCGCCAGCGCCAAGGTCACCTGATGGGCGAAAAGCTCGTCATAGGCCAACCGCTCGCGCGCGGGCGCGGTGGCGGTCAGATCCTCGGCCTTCCGCGGATCATGGGCGGCCTCTGCGGCGGCGGCAAAATCGGGCCAGCCGGCCTGCGCCACCTGCCCCGGATCGGCCCATTCGGCCACCACTGGCAGCCTTTTCAACGCACCGCGGGTGGCCTTGTACATCAGTTTCTGCGTCAGTCCGGAGGTCAGCGGGTAGACCGGCTCAAAATCGGGAATGCTGCTGGCCTGATCCTCCGGCACCGCGAAATCGGGGTGGACCATCTGCGCCATCCCGTCGAAAAACTCCACCCGGCCCGAGACGATGCGGCGGCTGCCTTCGGGTAATTGGCGTTGCCAGTAATCACCCCGCGCGTGGAAATAGACCAGTTGAAAACTGGTCTGCGCGTCCTCAACCATGATGCGATAGGCGCCGCCCTTGTTGCGGGCCGGGCGATGCGCGCCGATGGTGACCGCGACGGTCAATGTCGCGGGCAGATGCGCGTCCTTCACGCTGTCGCGCAAACGGCGGTCGATGCCGGCATGCGGCAGGGTAAAGATCAGGTCGCGCGGCGCTTGGATGCCCAATTGCCCCAGCAATTGCGCGGTCTTAGGCCCCACCCCTTCGAGCGTTTCCAGCCCGGCGAAAAGCGGGAAAAGCTGTTCCGGTCTGCCGCTCATTGGCCGTCGATCAGGGCCAGCCAGCCGTCTTCATCCAAGGTCTCGATCCCCAGTTCGGCGGCCTTTTTGGCCTTGGACCCCGCACCCGGCCCCGCGACCAGAATGTCGGTCTTGCCGCTGACCGAGCCCGAAACCTTGGCCCCCAAACGCTCCGCCCGGGCCTTGGCCTCGGCACGGCTCATCTTCTCCAACGTGCCGGTGAAGACGACCGTTTTGCCCGCCACGGGGCTGCCTTCGGTGTCGGGCCGCTCGGCAGGAATCACGGTCAGATGCGCCACCAGCCGGTCGATGGAGGCGCGCTCCGCCTCTTGCGCGAAGGCCGAGACGAGCGAGCCCGCCATGACGCTGCCCACCCCATCGACGCCGATCAGATCGTCCCACGCCGGGCCGCCCAGCCCGCGCGCCTCGGCCATGGCGGCCTCGAAACTCTGCCAATCGCCGTAGTGCAACGCGATCAGGTTCGACGCCGCCTCGCCCACATGGCGGATGCCGAGGGCAAAAATCAGTCGCGCCATCGGGATTTCGCGCCGATCTTCAATGGCTTGGAACAGGTTTTCTGCCGATTTCGGCCCCCAGCCTTCGCGGTTCTTCAACTGCTGCACGCCGCTGCCGTAACGCTCTTTCAGGGTGAAAATATCCGCAGGCTCTGCAATCCAGCCGTCGTGGTAGAATTGTTCGACCTGTTTGGCGCCCAGGCCATCGATGTCAAAGGCTTTGCGGCTCACGAAATGGATCAGCTTTTCAACGGCTTGGGCCGGGCAGATCAGCCCGCCGGTGCAGCGGCGCACCGCATCGCCCGGCTCGCGGATCGCATCCGACCCGCATTCTGGGCAGGTGGTCGGAAAGACGAAAGGCGCCGCATCCTCGGGGCGTTTTGAGAGGTCCACATCGGCCACTTTCGGGATCACATCGCCCGCGCGGTAAATTTGCACCCAGTCACCGACGCGCACATCCTTGCCACCGCGGATTTCGGCACCCTTGCTGTCGAGCCCTTTGATGTAGTCCTCATTGTGCAGCGTGGCATTGGAGACGACGACACCGCCCACCGTCACCGGCTGCAACCGCGCCACGGGGGACAATGCGCCGGTGCGGCCGACCTGAATGTCGATGCTCTCAAGCCGGGTCCATGCCAGTTCGGCGGCAAATTTATGGGCCACGGCCCAACGCGGGGTGGTCGAGCGAAACCCGATCCGGTCCTGAAGGGCGAGGTCATCGACCTTGTAGACCACGCCGTCAATGTCATAGCCAAGCGTGGCGCGCTGCGCCTCGATCGTCTCGTAATGGGCGACCATATCACCCGGCCCCGCGCAAAGCGCGGTCAAAGGGTTGGTCGAGAACCCCAGTTCCGCCAAACGGTCGATGGCGCCTTTTTGGGTGTTGGCCAAAGGGGCCGAAAGCGCGCCCCAGGCATAGGCGTAGAACCGCAGCGGCCGTGCGCGGGTGATTTCGGGGTCTAATTGGCGCAGCGATCCGGCAGCGGCATTGCGCGGGTTGGCGAAAGTCTTGCCGCCCCTTTCCGCCTGCCGCGCGTTCAAGGCCGCGAAATCGGCGTGGCTCATATAGACCTCGCCGCGCACCTCCAGCAGATCGGGCGCGTTCTTGAGCTCTTGCGGGATGTCTTTGATCGTGCGGGCGTTCGCGGTGACATTCTCGCCCACGGCGCCATCGCCGCGGGTGGCGGCTTGGACCAGCACGCCGTTCTCGTAGCGCAGAGAAAGCGACAGCCCGTCGATCTTGGGCTCTGCCGTATAGGCCAGCGGCGCATCGGCGCCGAGGCCGAGGTATTTGCGGATCCGCGCGTCGAATTCGGTGACTTCCTCGGCGTCGAAAGCATTGGCGAGCGAGAGCATCGGCACCGCATGGCGTATCTTCCCAAAACCTTGGGCGACCGGTGCGCCGACCTGTTCTGAGGGACTATCGGCGCGCTTGAGGTTCGGGAAACGCGCTTCGATCTCGGCATTGCGGCGTTTGAGCGCGTCATATTCCGCATCGGAGATTTCCGGTGCATCCTCCGTATGATAGGCGGTGTTCGCCGCGCTTAGCACCTCGGCCAGCCGGGCCAATTCCGTCTCTGCCTGCGCTTTGGTCAGCGCTTCAACCTCGATCTGGGATGTCACGATCTGCCCCCGATATTGTCATCTGTCGCTTAGATAGGTGGCGATCAGGGGCAGGTCTAGCGATTTCAGGGCGAATGATTTCAAGCCGGGGCCGAGGGGGATCAGGCGCTGGCGGCCAAATCCATCTCAACCGGGTCAGGATCGCGCAGCACATAGCCGCGGCCCCAGACCGTCTCGATATAGCTCTCCCCGCCGGTGGCTTGGCTCAGCTTCTTGCGAAGTTTGCAGATGAAGACATCGATGATCTTCAACTCAGGCTCATCCATGCCGCCATAGAGGTGGTTAAGAAACATTTCCTTGGTGAGGGTCGTGCCCTTCCGCAGGCTCAGGAGTTCGAGCATCTGATATTCCTTGCCGGTCAGATGCACGGGGGTATCGTTCACGCTGACGGTCTTGGCATCAAGGTTCACCGCCACTTGGCCCGTCTTGATGATGGATTGCGAATGCCCCTTGGACCGCCGAATAATGGCATGGATCCGGGCGACCAATTCCTCCCGATGAAAGGGTTTCGTCAAATAATCGTCGGCGCCGAAGCCGAAGCCCCGCAGCTTATTTTCCGTATCGTCGGAGCCCGAGAGGATCAGGATCGGCGTCTCGATCCGGGCGAGCCGCAACTGGCGCAGCACGTCATGGCCGTTCATATCCGGCAGATCGAGGTCGAGCAGGATCAAATCATAATCGTAAAGCTTGGCCAGATCGATTCCCTCTTCGCCCAGGTCGGTGGCGTAGACGTTGAGATTCGCATGGGTCAGCATCAGTTCGATACTGCGAGAGGTCGTTGGGTCGTCTTCAACTAACAATACACGCATTTCGGTTACTCCGGCTCATCTTGGACGATGGGCTCACCCTGAGCAAAAAAAGGTTAACTACCCGTTACCGATACTCGACAGGATAGATTAACAACTTAAAGTTGTCTATATTTTTTCAAGGCCGTGGCTTTCAGCGCCGCCTCCCCATGTTCGGTAACCGCATGTAACCACTCCATAAATTCTTCGTCACTGATGCCGTAACGCTCCAGCGCTTCGGACTGGGTGATCAGCCCATAGACCACCCCCCGCACCACCGCCGCCTTGCGCGAGGCGACCCATCTGCGGGTATCGGCGCTTGGCAAATCGGCGCGGGACATCACGCTCCCGTCAGCGAGGGTAACAGACCGTGGCCCATCGACTTTTTTCAGGTACATCGCATCATCCGCCATTGTTTTGGCGTCCAATAACCCCCACCTGCCTTAACGCGGCGTGAAGCCCGCCCTTGTGACTAGGTAGGATTTTCCTATATTCGCGCACAAACTCCGGAGAGACCCATGGCCCTTGATCAGACCCCGCCGCTCAATTCGCTTGGCTTTGCCAAAGCGCCTGCCGATACGCGCGTCGTTGTGGCGATGTCGGGCGGCGTGGACAGTTCCGTCGTCGCGGCCATGCTCAAGGACGAGGGCTATGACGTTGTGGGCGTCACCCTACAGCTTTACGATCACGGCGCGGCGCTGGCCAAGAAAGGCGCCTGCTGCGCGGGGGTCGATATTCAGGATGCGCGCCGCGTGGCCGAGGAGATGGGCTTCCCACATTACGTCTTGGACTATGAAAACGTCTTCAAGGACGCCGTGATTGACGAGTTTGCCGACAGCTACCTCGGCGGTGCGACGCCGGTGCCCTGCATCCGCTGCAACGAGCGGGTGAAGTTCAAGGACCTGCTCGAGACCGCCAAGGACCTCGAGGCCGACTGCATGGCCACCGGTCACTACATCCAACGCAAGATGGGCCCCAACGGCCCCGAGTTGCACGCCGCGGCGGATGGCAACCGCGACCAAAGCTATTTCCTCTTCTCCACCACGGAGGAGCAGCTTTCCTACCTGCGCTTCCCGCTGGGCCATCTGCCCAGCAAGGACGACACCCGCAAGCTGGCCGCGAAATACGGGCTCGAGGTCGCCGATAAGCCCGACAGCCAAGACATCTGCTTTGTCCCGAACGGCGACTACGCCGCCGTGATCCGCAAGCTGCGCCCCGAGGCCGCTGATCCGGGCAATATCGTCGACACCGAGGGCAATGTGCTGGGCAGCCACGAGGGCGTGATCCACTACACCATCGGCCAGCGCCGCGGCCTCGGCATCGGTGGTCTGGCTGATCCGCTCTACGTCGTGAAGCTCGATCCTGAGCGGAAAGAGGTTGTCGTCGGTCCGAAATCCATGCTCGCCACCCGCAAAATCCCGGTGCGCGAGATCAACTGGCTGGGCGATGCGCCCCTGACCTCGCAGGCGGAATGGAATATTGCCGTGCGGGTGCGCTCTACCCGTCCACCGCGCGATGCAATCCTGCGCCCGATCAGCGAGACGGAGGCCGAGGTCGAGCTACTCACCGCCGAGGAAGGCGTCTCTCCCGGGCAGGCCTGTGTTTTCTATGATCCTGAAAGCACGCGCATTTTTGGAGGCGGCTGGATTCACCGCGGCTGACAGCCCTTACAGCCGCGCCAGCACCGCCCGCGCGGCCCGTAGGCCGGGTGCCTCACCCCCCTGCCCCAGACGCTGCATCGTCAGCGCCATGGCGTCCTTCTGGGCGCCGGGCGCGCGCAGCACTTGCAAAACCCCTTCGGCAATCGGGCCGGGACGGCAGTTCGCGCCGATGAATTCCGGCACCACGCGGGTTTCCGAGACGAGGTTGACCAGCGTCACCGTATCCACCCGCAGCATCCGACCGATGATCTGGCGGCTGATCCAATTCATGTCATAAGCGATGACCATCGGCGTGTTCACCGCGGCAAGCTCCAGGGATACGGTGCCCGAGGCCGCAAGCGCCACATCCGCCGCGCGGAAGGCGGCGCGTTTGCTGGCGGTGAAAGCCTCGACGCTTTGGTCGCGCGGATCCAGCACCAGCGGGTTGCCCGCCCAGTTGCGCGTGACCTGTTTGACCAAGGCGGCCACAGGGGCCGCCGCAGGGACGACGACACGCAAGGACGGCTCGGCCTCGACCAATCGCGCAACGACCTGCTGGAACACCGGCGCCAGCCGCGAGACCTCCCCCCGGCGCGAACCGGGCAAGGCAAGCAACAAGGGCGCATCAGCGAGACGGTGTTCGGCACGGAACGACGCGGCGGCGGCGTCATCGGCCACAGGCTCGGCCACCACCGGGTGGCCGACGAAATCACAGGCCATGCCCGCCGCTTCCATATAGGGCGGCTCGAAGGGGAAAAGCGCCAGGACGTGATCGACGGAACGGGCCATCTTCTCGGCCCTGCCGGGGCGCCATGCCCAGACGGTTGGGGCCACGTAATGCACTGTTCTGATGTCGGATTGCTCTTTCACCTTACGCGCCACGCGAAGCGAAAAATCCGGACTGTCGATGGTGATCAGCACATCCGGTTTGGTATCAACCACCGCCTGCGCCGTCTCGTTGATCCGGGCCATCAACGCGCGGTATTTCGGCAGGATCTCGGCCAGCCCCATGACGCTAAGCTCATCCATATTAAAGCGGCTTTCCAGCCCCTCAGCCATCATCTGCGGCCCACCGATGCCGTCAAATGTCACCTCGGGGCAGAGCTCTTTCAGCCCCGCCATGAGCGCGCCGCCCAACCGGTCGCCCGAAGGCTCGCCTGCCAGAATGAACACCTTCATCCCGCGTCCCCCTCTCGGACCCAAAGCACCAATCCTAGTTCATCGGCCAGCGCCACGCAGGCGTCACGCTCCAGCAACATCACGCCGCCCGCCTTGACCACCACGCCCGCCAGCCCCGCCGCATGGGCGGCGCGCAGCGTGTCGGGGCCGATGGTGGGCAGGTCGATCTCACGGATTTGGCCAGTTTTCGGGCCTTTGCAGAGCACTGCGCGCGCGCCCTGCACCGCTTCTGGCAGGGTCGCAAGCAGGTGATCCGTGCCCCCAATGGTCTCGACCCCATAGACCTGTTCGCGCCCGATCACGCAGGCCTGCCCGATGTCCAAGCTTGCCAACCCGTCCAGCACCGCCGTGCCGCGCGCCGCATCCCGGCGTATCTGACCGTCGGGCAGCTCGCGGGACAGCACACCGCTGTCGGCCAGCAGGTCCGGGACCAGTTCGTCAGCGCCAACCACCCGCAGGCCATGATCTTCGAAAATCGTCTTGATCACCTCAAGCGCGCCATTGTCGCCCGCCGCAAGGGCGGCCTTGAACTGCGGCACCAAGGGCGCCGTGCGCATGTCGAGCTTGGCAGGATCGAGCGTAGGCCGGTCAATCGCACCGCAGAGGCAAACCTCGCGGATGCCAAGGCCCAGAAGATGCGCAAGCAGGCTGCCCAAAGTCTCCAACCGGAAGGTCAGATCGGCCTTCAGCCCATCGGGCGCGCAGCCCTCATAGGCGCAGACCAAAGGCGGCACGTCCTGCGCCGCCGCCACCCGCGCGGGCAGGCCGCCGCGCCCGGCGATCAGCGCAAGGCTCATTTCGGCGTCAGGAAATGACGGCCCGTGTCGGCCATGACGAAATCGACGATCTGGCGGACGTAATCGCTTTGGGTCTCGTCCCCCAAACGCCGCGCCCGGTCCGAAAATGTCCCCTCGCCCTGCGCCAGCATCTGGAAGGCGGCCCTGAGCGCCGTGATGTCGCTGCGCGCCACGCCCGCGCGTTTCAGCCCAACGAGGTTCAGCCCGTCCAGATCACCGCGCGGCGCTTGTACAAGGCCGTAGGGGATCACGTCGTTGGTCACCATCGTCACCGCGCCAATGATCGCGCCCTGCCCGATCCGTACCCATTGGTGGATGCCGGACAGCCCGCCGATGATCACGTCATCTTCGAGCACGCAATGCCCCGCCACGGCGGCATTGTTCACCACGATCACCCGGTTGCCGACCACGGCGTCATGGGCGATGTGGCACCCGGCCATGAAGAGTCCGTCATCGCCGACGCGGGTCACCCCGCCGCCACCTTCGGTGCCGCAGTTCATGGTGACATGTTCGCGGATGCGGTTCCGCTCCCCGATGACCAGACGGCTGGCTTCGCCCTTGAACTTCAGATCCTGCGGAATCTCACCGATCACCGCGAAAGAGAAGATCACCGTGCCCGCGCCGACCTCGGTCCGGCCAGTGACGACGACATGGGATTTCAGTTCCACATCCGCTTTCAACACGACCTCGGGCCCGACCATGCAGAAGGGGCCGACGCGCGCCGAAGGGTCGATCTGCGCGCCCTCTTCGATCACGGCACTGGGGTGGATATTGCTCATGCCGCGTCCTGCGGGAGGTCCAACATCGCCATGAACTCGGCCTCGGCGGCCATTTCACCCTCAACGGTGGCCACGCCGCCGAACTTCCAGATCTTCGCACCCGGCTTGCCGCGCAGGGTCTTGAGGTCCATCCGCAGCACATCGCCGGGGCCAACCTTGCGGCGGAACTTACATTTGTCGATGGACATGAAATAGATCAGCATGTCGCGGTCCTGCATGCCGAGGGCCGTGCCCACCATCACACCCGCAGTCTGGGCCATTGCCTCCACAATCGTCACGCCCGGCATGATCGGCGTGCCGGGGAAATGGCCCTGAAAATGCGGCTCGTTCATGGTGACGTTCTTGTAGCCGACAGCACTCTCGGTGCCCGCGATCTCTTCGACCTTGTCGACCAGCAAAAAGGGATAGCGGTGCGGCAGGATGCGCTGGATCATTTGGATATCGGCGCGCAGCAGCTCTTCGGTCATGGACTGTCCTTTGTCTCAGAAGGTTGCCGAAGGGCTACCAATTCGGACGGCTGGGGGCAAGCATCCCGGCGGGGGCGGCGCTTACTCGGCGTCCGTCAGCCCGCTGCCGATCGTCTCGTCCAAAAGCGCAATCGCCTCATCCGTGACCTCAATCGCGGAGGACGAGACAAAGAGCCGACGCCGCTCCAGAATGACCGCCGCGTCGGAATTGCGCATCAACTGTTCAAGCACCGGGGCCGCAGCGGCCAGAAACCGTTCCCGCTCAAGGTCGAGCGCCTCGCTCAGCGCCCGGTTCTTCGCCGCCTGCTCTGCCCTTGTGCGCTGCACCTTTTCGTCAAAAGCATCGGCCAAAAGCCGGAACTGCGCCGGTTTCAGCTGAGAGCGTTTTTCGGTGAGTTCGCGTTCCTCCGCCTCAAGCGCCGCTTCGATCTCGCGGTTCTCGGCGGCAAGCTCATCGCTCTGGGCTTCGATCTCGCGGCTGACGCGCTGGCCAAAGGCACTGTCGCGGAACAGGCGTTCGGAATCGATTGTCAGCACCGGGCTGATCACGCCGCCCCGCGCCGGGGCGGGCGTGTTTGTCTGTGGGTCTGCCAAGGGCCCCTGCTGCGCAAGGCCGGGGGCGGCCCCGGCCAGCATCATCACCAAGGGGATGAAGGCGCGGCGCATGGGCTTAGAACGTGGTCCGCAGGGTGACCTCAAAGCTCTGCTCTTTGTCAAAGCTCTCTTTCTTCAGCGCGTCGGAGACGTTGAACTGAAGCGGGCCAAGCGGCGTGTCCCAGAAGACCGAGACGCCGATCACATGACGGAACGAACCGCTTTCGCCGACGATGGTGCCGCCTGAGGTGTCCACATCGCTCAGATCCCACAGGTTGCCCACGTCGTAGAAGACGCCGCCGGTGATGCCATATTCCTCAGGCAGGCCCAGCGGGAACTCCGCCTCGAAACGGGCCACGGCAAAAAGGTTACCGCCAAGCGCGTCGTCCACCCCGTTGCTCTGATCACGCGGGCCGATGCCGCCCGGCTCAAAGCCGCGCATGATCGACGGGCCGAGGATAAAGCGGTCAACCGCACGGTTGGTGCCGCTGTTCCAAGACAGCGCACCGCCTTCGAGCGTGGCACGCAGGGTGACTTCCTCGTTAAAGATGCGCTTCTCGCCCGCGACCTTGGCCGTGGTCTTGATATATTCGTTGTCCCCGCCAAGCCCGGCAAAGTCCTGTCCGAACTCGAACAGAACGCCCTGTGTCGGGTCCAGCCCGCTGCGGCGGGTGTCGTAGGTATAGGTATAGCCAACGGAGGAGGAGAAGAGCGCGCCCTCGTCGATTTCATTCGCGATGGTCGCGCTGTTGTCTTCGTCGTCCCGCTCCAGCATTTCGATCCCTTCGAGGGTATAGCGCGTCGACAGACGGCCATTCTCGCTAACCGGGAAGGTCAGGCTGGGCTGGAAGACCAGACGTTCGGTGTCATAGCTAGTGTAGGAGGAATTGGTTTCCGCGTAATCCAGCTTGAGACCAAGCGCCACGTCACGCCCAAGGAAGCGCGGCTCGACGAAGGTCACGCCATAGCGCGTCGCATCCTCGGCAGTGGAGATCGACAGGTTCAACCGCTGACCACGCCCGAGGAAGTTTTCCTCTTGGAAGCTGACCGCCACACCGAAACCGTCATTGTTAGAGAAGGAGCCGCCGAAGTTCAGCGAGCCTGTGGGTTGTTCCTCCACATCCACGTCGATCACGACCTGCTCGGGGCTGGAGCCTTGGCGGGCGTTAACCTCTGCCGTCTCGAAATACTGCAACGCGCGGATGCGTTCCGCTGCTTGGCGGATTTCGCGCGGGTTGAAGGGGTCACCCTCCACGCTGTCGAACTCGCGCCGGATCACACGGTCGAGCGTGGTGGTGTTGCCTTCGATGTCGATCCGCTCGACAAAGATGCGCTCCCCACGGGAGAGTTTGTAGGTGACGTTAAGCGACAGATCGCGGTCATTGCGGTCGATCACCGGCTCGACGCGCAGGAAATCGACACCATCACGGATCGCTTGGCGCTCGATCCGGGCGATGTCATTCTCGATCAGGGTCGGGGAATAGATCACGCCAGGGCGGATCTTGAGCAGGTCGCGATAGGCCGCCGCATTCAGGCCGGGCACTTCGGATTCCAGCGTCACCTCGCCGAAACGGAACTGCTGCCCCTCGGTGATGTTATAGGCCACAAAGACGCCATCACGCTCTTCGGTCAACTCGGCGTTGACCGCTTCAGTGCGCATATCGACATAGCCGCGCGAGAGGTAGAAATCCCGCAGCAACTGTTTGTCGGCCTCGACGCGGCCTTCGACATAGGTGTCGCGTTTGACCAAGCGGCGGAACAGACCAGCCTGTTTGGTGCCCAGAACGCGGCGCAGGCGGCGGTCAGAATAGACGCGGTTGCCGACAAAGCTCAGACGCTCGATCTCGACATTGTCGCCTTCGAAAATCTCGAACACCAGATCGACGCGGTTCTGGTCGCGGCGGATGATGCGCGGCTGCACGCGGGCCGACAGGCGCCCCTCGTTGCTATAGGCCTCCGCAATGGCGGCGGCGTCTTGCTCGGCTTGGCTGGGGTTGAACACCCGCCGTTCGGTCGAGCCGATGAGTTCGGCCAGCATTTCATCCTTGATGCGGCGATTGCCTTCAAAGCTGACGCGGTTCAGCGTCGGCAGTTCGACCACCGTGATCACCAGCGTACCGCCCTGCGGCTCAAGCGAGACGGATTCGAACAGGCCCGAGTTTTGCAGGTTCTGATAGGCGTCGTTCAACTGACCGCCCGTCACCGCCTGCCCGCGCCCGATGCCCGCGCGGCGCAAGATCGCGCTATCGCCAATCCGCTCATTGCCGTCGATGACGACTGTGTTGAACTGATATTGCTGCGCCTGCGCTTGGCTGCCGGGCACGAGCCACGCGACAGAGAGCATGACACAAAGCGATGCCCCCCGAAGGGTCTTGCCGACATTGCTGCGCTGCGCCCATTCGACGGGCATTCTGCCCTCGTTCCTCAGTCCCATTACACCGACCCGTTTTTTACGACATTGTTGTCAACCTGACTACGCAGGTTAACGGGGTTTGTCAAAAGCAACGGCGGGAAAAATATACCATATCATGCGGCAAGTTGGGCCGGAATGACATGATGGGACAAGATCGTGTGGAACTGCCCGATCCGGCAGCTCGCAGCGGTCAGAGAGAGGCGACAAAGGCCCCGGCGGAAAGCGCCGCGGCAATGGCCGCGCCAAAGAACGCACGGTCCCAGTTCAGGTCCAAAAGCAGGCTCAGGCCGCGGTATGTTCCTTGCAAGACGTGCATCTTCGGTTCCTTCTTGATGAAGGGGAACCATAGCCAGAGATTGCGGCACGATTTTGTTCAATTGTGGCCATTTGAAGGCATTGCGCCCTGCCCCGAAGGGCAAGGCGCAGGCTCTCTTTCGCTGTCCCTGCGCCGTTTAGGGGCAGAACAGATCATTGCCAAGCGCAAAGAGCATCAGGGTCAGCACCAAGGCGATGCCAATGCTCATCAAAAAGCGCAGCGCGCCATCGCTGGGCGGTTTGCCGGTCACCGCCTCATAGGCGTAGAACACCAGATGCCCACCGTCCAAGGCCGGGATCGGGAAGAGGTTCAGCAGACCGACCGCTGTGCTCAGCACCGCGATGAAATAGATGAAGGACTGCGCCCCTTGGCTCGCCATCGCGCCCGAGGTTTGGGCGATGCCCACCGGGCCACTGAGGTTGCAGGTGCTGATATTGCCCACGATCATCTCACGCAGACCCGAGATCGAGCCGGTGATGATGCGCCAAGTGTTGTCCAAACCGGTGCCGAGCGCCTCACCCACGCCGGGGGTATCGGTCGCAGGCACGAAGGCCATGCCGCCGACGATGCCAATGCGCAGGTTTTGTTTGAAACTGCCATCGGGCTGCGGCTCATCCGTGGCTTTGGGGACAAGAGTGAAAGGCAAGCTCTCGCCATCGCGCCAGACGGTCAACTCCTGCGGGGCCCCTTCGGAGGCTTCGACCACCTCTTTCAATTCCCCAAAGGCCACGATCTCTTGCCCATTCACGGCGGTGATCACATCGCCGCTGCGCAGACCAGCCTCTTGCGCCGCCGATTGCGGGGCGACGTTGCTGACCAGCGGCGGCATCAGATATGGGCCAGGCACGGTTAGCTCTTCGCCATCGCGGGTGACGTCATAGCTCAGAACCGCTTCCTGCGGCAGATTGGTCAGGAAATCGCCATAGCCTTCCCCGGCAGAGAGCGAGGGCACCGGGGTGCCTTCGACCGCGCGCAGAATATCGCCCGGAGCCAACTCATAGGCGTCACTCGGCAGTGCGCGCAGCTCGCCCACGGTCAGCGGATCACGGGCGGTGCCCGCCGTCATCGCCACGGCGAAGAAGATGATGATCGACAGGGCAAAGTTGAACACCGGCCCCGCCGCCACGGTCAGCGCGCGGGCATAGAGCGGCGCGCCGTGCATCGTGTGGCGCAGCGCCTCGGGGTCGTCGGCCAGCGCTTCCATCGCGGTTTCATCCTTGCCGGATGCCGCATTGGAATCGCCTGCGAATTTCACATAGCCGCCAAAGGGCAGCAGCGCGAACTGCCAGCGCGTGCCGCGCCTGTCGACGCGGGAAAAGAGCACGGGGCCGAAGCCGAGACTGAAGACATCCGCCTTGATCCCGGTCCAACGGCCAACGATGTAATGCCCGTATTCGTGGATCGCCACGATCACCGACAGCGCCACGACAAAGGCCAGTATCGTCCAGATCAGCCCGCCGAACTCCGGCAAAAATCCCATGATGTCCAACGTGCTACCCTGCCCTTTTCTGAATTGCGGCCTCTGCCGCCTTGCGTGCGAGATGGTCCGCCTGCGCCACCAGTTCAAGTGTCACGTCGTCGCGGCCCTGCGCGGCCTCTTCGGCGCGGCGCTCCAGCACCTCTTCGACGATCTCGGCCATCTGCGTGAAGCGCAGCCGTCCGTCGATGAAACCATCAAGCGCCACTTCCTTGGCCGCGTTAAAGACCGCGCCCATCAGACCGCCCGCCGCCATGACGTCGCGCGCGAGCCGCAGCGCGGGCCAGCGGGCGTCATCGGGGGCGGTGAAATCGAAACGTCCGATCTTGGTCAGGTCCAACCGCTCGACCGGGAGATGCCCGCGCGCGGGGTGGTGCAGCGCATAGCCAATGGCATGGCGCATATCCGCGGGGCCGACATGGGCCATCAGCCCACCGTCGCAGAAACCTACCAGCGCATGGATCATCGACTGCGGATGCACCAGCACCTCGATCGCCTCGGGCGAGACGCCGAAAAACTCACGCGTCTCAATGACTTCCATCGCCTTGTTAAACATCGACGCCGAGTCGATGGTGATGCGCTGCCCCATGTCCCAATTGGGATGGCTTGAGGCTTGGTCGAGCGTCGCATGGGCAAGGTCTTCGAGCGGCCAATCGCGAAACGCGCCGCCGCTGGCGGTGATGATGACACGCTCAACCGCGGCCATGTCTTCGCCGACCAGCGCCTGAAACACAGCGGAATGCTCACTGTCCACGGGCAGGATCGTGGCACCGTGGCGTACGGCCTCGCCCATGATCAACGCCCCGGCGCAAACCAGCGATTCCTTATTGGCCAGGGCCAGCGTGCCACCTTGGCGCAGCGCCGCCAGCCCCGGTGCCAGCCCCGCCGCGCCGATGATCGCCGACATGGTCCAATCCGCCGGGCGCGAGGCGGCCTCGGTGATCGCCTCGGCCCCCGCTGCGGCTTCGACACCGCTGCCGCTGAGCGCATCGCGCAGATCATCCAGCAGGTCTTCACGCGCGGTGACGGCCACATCCGCCTTCAGCGCAATGGCATCCTTGGCCAATTGCGCGATATTGCCCGCGCCGGTCAGGGCCACGACCTCATAGGCGTCGGGCGCGCGGCGGATCAGGTCAATCGTGTTCTGACCGATAGAGCCGGTCGCCCCCAGTATCGAAATCTTGCGCGGCATAGCGGGTCAATTCACACCCGGCGGGAAACCGATCAGCGGCCCGACGATCAGCAAAAAGACGGCAGCGCCCAGCATCCCGTCAAAACGGTCCAACAGACCGCCATGGCCGGGGATCAGCGCCGAGCTGTCTTTGACGCCCATCTTTCGCTTCATGCCCGACTCCGCCATATCGCCCATCTGAGAGGCCATCGACAGGGCCACCGAGATGCCGACGAGTTGCAGGCCAAAGCCCGTGTTGAACGAGAAAATCAGCCCGACAACAGCCGCCCCGACCCAGCCCGAGGCGGTGCCAGACCATGTTTTCTTGGGGCTGACCTTGGGCCAGAATTTGGGCCCTCCGATGGCGCGGCCTGCGAAATAGCCCACCACATCGGTCACCACGACCACCAGCACCAGCCACATCAACCAGCCAAAACCCATGTCATCGCGCAGCTGGATCAGACCAAAGCCCGCCAGCAGGATTAGCGCGGTAAAACTCATGTAAAGCGTGCGATTGGCGCTCAATAGCGCGAAGCCCGCCAGCGCCGGGGCCAGCAAAAGCGGCAGGCCAAAGCCCACCGGCAGATAGACCGATGCCAGCACCGCCGCCGCGGTCACCAGCCCCAATTGCCAAGCCGCCGCCTGCCCCTGCCCGCGCAGCATGCCGACCAATTCCCAGACCATCATGCCGCAGATCAGCGCCACCAGCAGATGAAAGACGGTGCCGCCCAACCAGATGCCCAAAAGACCGATCAGGATCATCGCGCTGGCCGACAGCATGCGGGCGCGTAGGTCGGACCATTGTTCAGGTGATTTCATCGCAGCTCTCCTCAGGTCTTGACCGCACCGAACCGCCTGTCACGCCCGCCATAGGCGGCGCAGAGCCGGGCGAATTCCTCGCGGGTGAAATCCGGCCACAGCGTGTCGATGAACTCATATTCCGCATAGGCCGACTGCCACAGCAGAAAGTTCGAAATCCGCGCCTCGCCGCTGGTGCGGATCACCAGATCGGGGTCGGGCAACACATGGGTATCGAGGTAGCGCGGCAGGGTCTCTTCGTCCACGCTGTCGGGGTCGAGCTTGCCGCTGGCGACATCTTGGGCCAAGCGGTGCGTGGCGCGGGCCACCTCATCGCGGCCGCCATAATTGAGCGCGATCGTCAGATTGATGCGGGTGTTATGGGCGGTATGGGCCTCAAGCTCTCCCATGAGCTTGATCAGCTTGTCATCCAGCCGGTCACGATCCCCAATGAACCGCACCCGCGCGCCATAGTCGCTGAGGCTGCGCATTTCCTTTGAAATATAGCGCCGAAACAGGGACATAAGCCCCGCCACTTCGACCTGCGTACGCTTCCAATTCTCGGTCGAGAAGGCAAAGATCGTCAGATACTCGACCCCCACATCGGGGCAGCATTCGACGATCTCGCGCACGCGTTTGGCCCCGGCATGATGCCCAAAAAGCCGGGGCCGCCCGCGTTGGGTGGCCCAACGGCCATTGCCGTCCATGATGATCGCCACATGGCGTGGCCCGCCGGGTATCGTTTGGGGCTGAATTTCGGCGGTGCTCATGTCTCGACCTTTTTCTTTCAAGTTCTGTTTCCCTGCGTCTCGGCGGGGTCAGACTTGCATGATTTCGGCCTGTTTCGTCTCAAGCTGCTCATCGATGAGCGTAATGAAACGGTTGGTCAGATCCTGCACTTCGCCTTCCCAGATTTTCTGGTCGTCCTCGGACATGGCGCCGTCGTTCTTGGCTTTCTTGATCTGGTCCATCCCGTCGCGGCGGATGTTGCGGATCGAGACGCGCGCATGTTCGGCATATTGGCCTGCGACCTTGGTCAACTGGGTCCGGCGCTCTTCGTTAAGCTCGGGGATCGGCAGCATGATGATGGTGCCGTTAAGCTGCGGATTGATGCCCAGTCCGCTCTCGCGGATGGCCTTCTCGACCTTGCCGACGAGACCCTTGTCCCAGACGTTGATCGTGACCATGCGCGGCTCGGGCACGTTGACGGTGCCGACTTGGTTCACCGGGGTCATCTGGCCATAAGCCTCGACCATCACCGGCTCCAGCATGGAGGCCGAGCCACGCCCCGTGCGCAGCGATGCGAACTCGGTCCGAAGCGACGCAATCGCGCCGTTCATCCGCCGTTCAAGATCATCGGTATCGAGCATAAATTCGTCTGACATGGCGAGCCTGCTTGTTGTTTCCTTGCGTTACGGCTTTCTAACGGTGGCGCGGCGCTTTCACAACTGCCCATTGTTGCGCCACCATACGCGCCCCGCGCCCCTGTTGTGAGGGACGCGGGCAGCATCAGGTCAATCGCCCCGCCGTGGGGCGATGCCGTGGAATGCGGGCGGAATTACCCGACGCGGGTATAGGTGCCCTGCCCCGCCAAGATACCTTGGAAGCCGCCCGGTTCATCCAGCGAGAAGACGATGATCGGCAGGTTGTTGTCCCGCGCCAGCGCGATGGCAGAGGCGTCCATCACCCCCAGCCGCTTTTGCAGCACGTCGTCATAGCTCACCAGATCATAGCGTTTCGCATCGTCGAACTTGGCCGGGTCCTTGTCATAGACACCGTCGACCTTGGTGCCCTTGAAGATCGCCTCGCAGGACATCTCATTGGCGCGCAGGGTCGCGGCGGTGTCGGTGGTGAAATAGGGGTTGCCGGTGCCCGCGGCAAAAATGCAGACCCGCTTCTTCTCAAGGTGGCGCACGGCGCGGCGGCGGATATAGGGCTCGGCCACTTCGTTCATGGTGATGGCGCTGATCACGCGGGTGTGGATGCCCAAGCCTTCGAGCGCCGATTGCATCGCCAGCGCGTTCATCACGGTGGCGAGCATCCCCATGTAATCCGCCGTGGTCCGCTCCATCCCCTGCGCCGAGCCTTGCAGCCCGCGGAAGATGTTGCCGCCGCCGATCACCATGCAGATCTCAACGCCCAGACTGTGCACCGATTGCACCTCACGGGCGATGCGTTCGACGGTTGGCGGATGCAGACCATAGCCGAGGTCACCCATCAGCGCCTCCCCGGAAATCTTTAGCATCACGCGGTTAAAGGAGACTTGGGGGGTGTCTTGGGACATCGGGCACACCTTACTATTTCACCAACCGGGGGAGATTTAAGCCTTGCGGCGGTGAAGGGTTTTCATTTCGCGCCAAAATGTCGCAAATACGCCCAAGGTTCAATGCGGGACGTAAGGAAGACGCAAAGAAATGCCGGATATTCCCAATGCCCAGATGGACGCCCTGTTGCAAGACTTACCGCCCGAACGGCCGGTGTTGATCGCCGGGCCGACTGCCAGTGGCAAATCCGCCCTTGCCCTCGCCATTGCCGAGGCGCAAGGCGGCGTGATCGTCAACGCCGATGCCAGTCAGGTCTACGCCCCCCTGCGCATCATCAGCGCCCGCCCCTCGCCCGAGGAAGAGGCCCGCGCGCCGCATCTGCTCTATGGCCATCTGGCCGAAGATGCGCCCTATTCCACCGGCCATTGGCTGCGCGAAGTGGCCCCGCTGCTGGGCGGCGACCAGCGGGTGATCATCACCGGGGGCACCGGGCTTTACTTCTCTGCCCTGACGCAGGGGCTGGCGGAGATTCCGGCCACCCCGCCGAAGGTCCGCGCGCAAGGCGATGAGATGGCGCTCGAAGACCTGTTGGCCGGGCTGGACGCCGAGACCGCCGCCGGCATCGATCAGCGCAACCGCGCGCGGGTGCAGCGCGCTTGGGAAGTCTGGCAGGCCACCGGGCGCGGCCTGTCGGACTGGCAGCGCGACACCGGCGCGCCGCTTTTGCCGCTGGCGGACTGTCTGCCGATCGTCTTCGATGTCGAGCGGGATTGGCTGAACGCCCGCATCGCGCAGCGCTTTGACCTGATGCTCGAGCAAGGCGCCTTGGAAGAGGTCGCCGCCCTCCGCCCGCGCTATGACCCATCCCTGCCCGCCCATCGCGCCATTGGCGTGCCGGAACTGATCCGCCACCTCGACGGCGATTGGCCGCTGCACCGCGCCCGCGAAGCCGCCGTGGTCGCCACCCGCCGCTTTGCCAAGCGGCAGCGCACTTGGATGCGCAGTAAGATGGCAGATTGGCAGCGGGTGACGCCGGAATAGCCGCCGAACGGGCGGAATTTCTTGCGTTATCCCAACCCTCCGCTAGCCTGACGTTGATGATTGCCCTTGTAAGGTTTCCATTTCTCAACGAAAGCGCTGTGTGCCCCAGACAGAGATTCAAACCCAGTCCTTGGCCCAGCTTTCGGCGGGGCAAGACTGGCGGCTGACCCTCGCGCACGATCGCGACCACCATCTTTTGATCTGGATCACCCGGGGCCAAGGTCGTCTGCTGCTTGATGGCCAACGCCGCGGCATCAGCCCGCATAATGCGCTTTGGATACCGGCGCGGTCGCTCTTCGCGCTGGAGCTGGGCTATCAATGTCTGGGCCATGCGGTGCTGATCCCCGAAGACAGTGACGAAAGCCTGCCCGAGACCCCGCGCCAATTGCGCATCCGCGATGGGGCCGCGCAATCGGAGATCGCAACCCTCATCGAACAGACCCAACGGGAGGTCCAACAGGCCCGCCCCCTGCACCAAGATGCGCTCAAAGCGCAGGTGGCGCTGATGTCGGTCTGGCTGCGCCGCCAGATCATGGCAGAGGCTCATACCGCCCCCCGACCCAAGGCAGGCGACAGGCTGAGCGCGCGGTTCTGCGCCTTGGTCACTCAAGGCGCCCCCAAGGGCACCAGCATGGCCGAACACGCCGCAGCTCTCGGCGTGACCCCAACCCATCTGACCCGCGCCGTCAAAGCGGCCACCGGCAAATCCGCCGCTGACCTTCTGACCGAGCGCAGTTGCCACGCCGCCCGTCGCCTGCTGGCCGAGACCGATCACACCGCGGTCGAGATCGCCGCCACCTTGGGCTTCGGCTCTGCCGCCTATTTCACCCGTTTCATGCAACAGCACAGCGGCCTGCCCCCCAGCAAACTGCGCTGAGAGCCGGGCCGAAATGTCGTTTTCAGACCCTCAGCATGTCGCAAAACTCCTCCAAACTCCTCAGCCGAATGTTGACGCGCGGGTGATTTCCGTGCCTCATGGCTGAACCGCTCCGCGAAGGGGCGGGGCAATGGACACGATCAGGCTGCCAGAAAGACCGCCAAAAGGTCTTCGGCACCCCAGCGCCACAAGGCAGAGAAAACCTGCCACGACAGAACCGGCGCCCCCAAGGCGCCGCACGAATTAAAAAGGCCAAAAGGCCGCATCGTCGGGCCAAGTCACCGCCCGACCCTGCTACAGGGGACCACATGGGACTATTCATTTTGCGCCGGCTGGGTGTGATGTTGCTGACGGCGCTTTGCCTGACGTTCATCGTATTCTGGCTGACCAATCTCTATCCGAACCTTGAAAAACTCGCCAAGACCCAAGGCAACTTCCGCATGTCGGACGAGGCCGTGGCCAGCTACCTCGAAGACCGCGGCTATCTGCAACCCACGGTCGACAAGTTCGGCGAATGGCTGGGCGTGCTGCCCGGCTGGGTCACCGAAGGCGAGACGCCCGAGGAAACCTTTGGCCGCTGTTTCGCCCCCGGCACCCCGGTTGAGGCACGGCCCACCCGTTGCGGCATCCTGCAAGGCGATTGGGGCTTCTCGACCGTCTTCAAAGAACCCGTGGGCGAGACGGTGCTCACCCGTCTGGCACTCACCGGCAAGCTGATGTTCTGGGTGCTGGTGCTGATGGTCCCCTCGGCGCTGATCGTCGGCGTGCTGGCGGGGATGCGCGAAGGCTCCAAGCTCGACCGCTCGCTCTCCACCTTCTCCATCGCCACCACGGCGACGCCGGAATATGTCTCTGGCGTGATCTTCATCGCGGTGCTGGCGTCCTCGCGCTTTGGCCTATCGCCGCTGCTGGCCGAATGGGGCTGGATCGACAGCAAAACACTGTTTCTGGGCTCGGCCACCTCTGCCATGAAGGATGCGAACTTCTGGAACTTCTTCCTGCCGGTGCTGACCATCTCGCTCTACGGTATGGGCTATATCGCGCGGATGACACGGGCCTCGATGACCGAGGTGATGACCGCGCAATATATCCGCACCGCAAGGCTCAAGGGCGTGAAATTCTCAGAGATCGTGCTAAAACACGCGCTGCGCAACGCACTCATTGCGCCCTTCACCGTCATCATGCTGCAAATCCCGTGGCTCTTGAACGGCGTGGTGATCGTCGAGACGCTGTTTAACTACAAGGGTTTCGGCTGGCTTCTGGTGCAGGCCGCGGCCAACAACGACATCGAACTGCTGCTGGCGGTGTCGGTCGTGTCGGTGATCGTCGTCCTCGTGACGCAGCTGATCTCGGACATCGGCTATGTTTTCCTCAACCCGCGCATTCGCATTTCTTAACGGAGCTTGGACATGGAACCTTTGACATGGACCGGGTCGCTTGCGGGGCTCAATATCATCTTCCTCGGTCTCGCGGTGCTTCTGGCCTTGGCCGTAGCGGTGCAGATCGTCGTTTCCTTCTTTCCCGCCAGTGAGGCACGCCAGATCAACCCGGATGGCACCGTCGCCCGGCAAGGCGGGCTGGCGGGCGGGGTCAACCGTGCGGTGATCCTGCTCTTTGCACTGCTGATCCTCGTGCTGATGATCTATATCATCGCAGGCGCCTTCATGGGGCCACAGGCGGGCATCATCGGCGGCATGTCGCAGCAGATGCTGCCCGTGTGGATCGCGCTGATCCTGACCTTCGCGCTCTCTATCCACTTCAAACGGCGGCTCGGCCTTTACGGCAAGCTGTTTGACAGCACCGTCGGCATGATCGGTTTCGCCATCGTCCTGTTCTGGGTCTACACCGGCATCTTCGGCGGGCTGTTCGACCTGTTGGTGACGCATGACAGCCTCAGCCAGACCTCGGGGATGAAGAACAAACTGCCCGGCACGCCCCTGCGCAGCCCGGATGAAGGCGAATACCCTTGGTTCCTTCTGGGCGGAGATAACCTTGCCCGCGATGTCTTTTCCCGGCTGATCAAAGGGTCTTGGGTCGTGGTGCAGATCGCGCCGATGGCAACGCTCTTTGCCTTTATGGTGGGGATCACGCTGGGCCTGCCTGCGGGCTACTATGGCGGGCGGTTGGATACGGTACTGAGCTTTCTGGCGAACCTGATCCTCGCCTTCCCGGTGATCCTGCTCTTCTACCTGCTGGTCACGCCCGAGATCGTGCTGACCGGCATCCCGAACTACATGGCGGTGTTCCTGTTCATCTTCCCGCTGATCTTCCTCGCCGTGCTGTTGAACGCGCGCTACTACACGCAGCCGTCGTTCCGCACGCCGCTTCTGATCGTGGTGCTTGGGGTGGTCGGCTGGCTCTACCTGTCGCTGGTCTCCACCGACGGGGCGATCGTGGCGACGGACAGCTACCGCATCCCCGGCCTTCCCAGCATGATCGACCTCTTCGACATCGACCCCGGCGTGCTGGTGGTCTTCGTCTCGGTGGTCTTCGTGAACTCGCCCACGGTGTTCCGCATCGTGCGCGGCTTGGCACTCGACATCAAAACCCGCGACTACGTCGCCGCCGCCCAGACCCGTGGCGAAGGCCCGTGGTATATTATGCTGTGGGAGATCCTGCCCAACGCACGCGGGCCACTGATCGTCGATTTCTGCCTGCGCATCGGCTATACCACGATCCTTCTGGGCACGCTGGGCTTCTTTGGCCTCGGGCTGGAGAGCGAGAGCCCCGACTGGGGCAGCACGATCAACGCGGGCCGCCGCCTGCTGTCGCTCTACCCGCATGCCGCTATTGCGCCTGCGCTGGCGCTGCTAAGCCTCGTGCTGGGTCTGAACCTCTTGGCCGATGGCCTGCGCGAAGAATCCCTGCGCGACTAAGAAACATCCTCCGGGGGGCCAGCCCTCCCGGCCCCTTTTGATCCCCCGACTGGGAGAGCCAAATGCCAAAGACTGATTACGACGGTCCCATTCTTGAGATCAACAACCTGTCGATCTCCTTCTTCACCCGCCTGCGAGAGATTCCCGCCGTGATGGATTTCTCCGTCAACGTCCAACCCGGAGAGGCCGTGGGGCTGGTGGGCGAAAGCGGCTGCGGCAAATCCACCGTGGCGCTGGGCGTGATGCAGGATCTGGGTCGCAATGGCCGGATCGTCGGCGGCTCCATCAAGTTCAAAGGCCGCGACCTGAGCGAGATGAGCCCCGAAGAGCTGCGCGACATTCGCGGCAGCGAAATCGCGATGATCTATCAAGAGCCGATGGCCAGCCTGAACCCCGCCATGCGGATCGGCAAGCAGCTGATGGAAGTGCCGATGATCCATGCCGGCATGTCCGAAAAGGAAGCCTATGCACGCGCCTTGCAAGTGGTCACGGACGTGAAACTGCCGGACCCCGAGCGCATCCTGAAGGCCTATCCGCACCAGCTATCAGGCGGGCAACAGCAGCGTATCGTCATCGCCATGGCGCTGATGTCCGAACCCTCGCTCTTGATCCTTGATGAGCCGACCACCGCGCTCGACGTGACCGTCGAGGCTGCGGTGGTGGAACTGGTGAAGGATTTGGGCAAGAAATACGGCACCTCAATGCTCTTCATCTCGCACAACCTTGGGCTGGTGCTGGAGACCTGCGACCGGATCTGCGTGATGTACTCGGGCGAGGCGGTCGAGAAAGGCTCGATCGAGGATGTCTTTGACGAGATGCAACACCCCTATACGCAGGCGCTGTTTCGCTCGATCCCGCTGCCGGGGGCGGACAAAAACGCGCGGCCCCTGAAGGCCATCCCGGGCAATTTCCCCCTGCCCCACGAACGCCCGCCGGGCTGTAACTTCGGCCCGCGCTGCGACTATTTCGTCCCCGGCCGCTGCGACGCCGCGCCGATCCCGATGGAGAGCGTCCCCGGCAACGACCGGCACGAAACCCGCTGCATCCGCTTTCAAGAAATCGACTGGCAAGCGCCCTTGGAACTGGCGGAGGTCAAAGAAAAGGGCGACGTGGGTGAGGTCGTCCTCAAGATGGACAAGCTCAAGAAATACTACCAGGTCGCCGCCAATGCCATGTTCGGCGGCGGCAATACCAAAGTGGTCAAAGCCAATGAATCCCTCAGCTTCGAGGCCCATGAAAGCGAAACCCTCGCCATCGTGGGCGAGTCGGGCTGCGGCAAGTCCACATTCGCCAAGGTGCTGATGGGGCTAGAGACGGCGACCGAGGGGCATATCTACCTCGACGGGCGGGACATCGGCGGCGTGCCGATTGATGACCGCACGACCAAGAATGTCGCCGATGTGCAGATGGTGTTCCAGAACCCCTTCGACACGCTGAACCCCTCGATGACCGTGGGGCGGCAGATCATCCGCGCGCTCGAAATCTTCCGCATCGGCAAGAACGAGAAAGAGCGCCGCCAGCGCATGCTCGAACTGCTCGATCTGGTCAAACTGCCCCGCGAATTCGCAGGCCGGATGCCGCGCCAACTCTCGGGCGGGCAAAAACAACGCGTCGGCATCGCCCGCGCCTTTGCCGGGGATGCGCGGATCGTGGTGGCGGATGAGCCGGTCTCGGCCCTCGACGTGAGCGTGCAGGCCGCCGTCACCGACCTGCTGATGGAGATCCAACGCGAGCAGAAGACGACGCTTTTGTTCATCTCCCACGACCTGTCCATCGTGCGCTATCTCTCGGACCGGGTGATGGTGATGTATCTGGGCCATGTGGTTGAACTGGGCGACACCGGTCAGGTCTTTGCCCCGCCCTATCACCCCTATACCGAAGCGCTGCTGAGCGCGGTGCCGATTGCCGATACCAAGGTGAAAAAGAAACACATCGTGCTAGATGGCGACGTGCCCTCGGCAATGAACCCGCCTCCGGGCTGCCCCTTCCAGACGCGCTGCCGGTGGAAGTCGCAGGTGCCCGGCGATCTGTGCGAACGCGAGGTGCCGCCGATGGTGATCATGGCCGACGGCCATCAGATCAAATGCCACCTCTCGGCCCAGCAATTCGCCGAGATGGAGCCGGTGATCGAGACAGGCACGGCGGCGGAATGAAAAAGGCGCGGTTCCGAAGAACCACGCCTCATGCCTCAGGCTATCTAAGGGGGAACGGCCTGAGGTTATGACGATCCGGCCTGCATGGCCAAATCAGGCCCGGGTTTAGGGATCAACGGGCGAACCGGCGGTGTTCACATTGGCCAGACCTTCGGCCACAACATCCGCGAAGGTCGAGACGAGCGCCACATAGAACTCAGTCTCGGACGGCTGCACGTTGACATAGCCTTCGGGCGCGATCTCATCGCCGCTATAGGCCGAAATCATCACCGGGAAGCTCAGGCCGGCGTTGTCACCAGTGGGGCTTGTGATATCAACAACGCCTTCCAACTCGTTGAATTCCTTGCTGTCGGGCAGCATGGTCGCGCCGTTCAGAGAGATTTTGCGGATGTCGATCTTGATCTGCGGATCGGACCCATCGCTGCTCATCGGCACGCGCTCTGCCACTTCGGCGCGCAGGTCTTCTTCCAGATCAGGATAGAAATCCATGGCATTGCTGTCAGCCGCGGCGGCGACAGAGGATTCGACGTCGATTTTCGAGACCATGATCTTGTCATCGGCGAAGGCAGAGCCGCTCAGCGCGATAACGCTTACACCAGCGGCAAGGGCGATGTTTTTCATATTCGTCAGCATGTCGTTCTCCTTTGATCTTTCCTCTCTGCGGCGAGAATGCCCCGCTGCAAAGTTTCTGATCAGAGAACACCACGATTGCCCCGACGGTTCCCGAGGGGGCCGATGCCAGACAGGCTTGCGGGGGTGCAAATAGGCGAACAAACGCCCAAGCGCAGCTCCCAGCCCATAAATATCAATGACTTAACTGCCCGTGATCACTTTAACGTAATTGCGGGTTTCCTTGTAGGGCGGGATGCCCCCGTATTTCTTCACCGCCCCCGGCCCCGCGTTATAGGCGGCCAGCGCCAGCTCCCAACTGCCGAAAGCGCGGTACTGCATCTTGAGGTAACGCGCCCCGCCTTCGAGGTTTTGCACCGGATCGGCGGGATCGACACGCAGCGCCCTCGCGGTCTGCGGCATCAGTTGCGCCAGCCCCATCGCCCCCTTGTGCGACAGCGCCTTGGGGTTCCAGCCGCTTTCCTGCTGCACCAGCCGCAAAAACAGATCGACCGGGATGCCATGGCGCGTGGCCGCGGCGCGGGCATGGGTCAGAAAGGCCCCTTTGTAAGACCCGTTGTATTTCGGCACATCCCATTTCGTCGGGGTGACGACCTTGGGCGGTTGCAGCCGCACGGAGGCGGAATATTGTTTGGATGCCCGATTATCGAGGATGCTTTTCTGCGAGGCGAAGAGCCCCGCGCGGTTCTTGCTGGCGAACATATCGGCAGCCGCTGGTACTGCCCCCATCGCGATGATCCCGGCTACCGTCAAACTCACCGCGGCCAGACCGGCCAAAAGTCCCGTCTTTCGCATATCTGCCCCCTGCCGTTGCATTGCGCGCAGTATACTTAAATGCGCCCCTTCTACCAGCCCCCGAAATCCCGGCCATTTCGCGGGCCGTGGCGATGGGCTGCGGGATGGAAAGCCGGTGTCATCCGGCGAACAAGCACGATATAAACAGCCGAATTGGGCGCGCTCGGATTCGCGCCCGACGCAATGACACAGCAATGACAAACGAGGGGGCAAGATGGCCGGCTCAGTGAACAAAGTGATCCTTATCGGCAACCTCGGGCGCGACCCCGAGGTGCGGTCGTTCCAGAACGGCGGCAAAGTGTGCAACCTGCGCATCGCCACCTCGGAGACATGGAAAGACCGCAACACCGGTGAGCGTCGCGAGAAGACCGAATGGCATTCGGTGGCGATCTTCCAAGAGGGGCTCGTTCGCATCGCCGAGCAGTACCTCAAGAAGGGCTCCAAAGTGTATATCGAAGGCCAGTTGCAAACCCGCAAATGGCAGGACCAATCCGGCGCAGACCGCTATAGCACCGAAGTCGTGCTGCAAGGCTTCGGCGGCACGCTGACCATGCTCGACGGTCCCGGCGGCGGCTCCGGCGGCGGCGGTGGTGGCGGCGGCTACGGTGGTGGCGGCGGTGGCGGCTACGGCGGTGGCGGCAACGACTACGGCGGCGGCTATGACAGCGGCCCGTCCTCTTCGGGCGGCGGTGGCGGCGGCGGCAGCCGTGACCTCGATGATGAGATCCCGTTCTGATTTAGACTATTGGGTGGGGCGCTGGAGCGCCCTGCCCGCCTTGAGCGACGGCTCAAGATTACCACCCAGCCCGGAATCAAGCCGAAGGCGCCGGGCCATCGCCTGCCCGCCCCACCGGGTAGGCGATTTGGTGAGGTTAGCCGCGACTTTGCGAACGCACATCACGGTTGAGGCATAAAGTGGCACGAAGCGAGGTTGGATCGCCGACCCGCGGGCAGGCGATGGCCCTCGGCTAGACAGCAGCCTCGCGCAGAGACACGTCTCAGGCCAACTGATCCGAAAATTACCTAGCCCGAATTTTAACTGCAGGCGATGGCCCTTTACGCGAAGCCGTAGCCGTGGGGCTTCAGCCGAGCGCATCCCGCAGCAGCCCAAGCACCTCGGCGTTCTCCACCTCGGCCCCCGCAAAGGCCTGCCCGATGCCGCGTGCCAGAACAAAGCGCAAACGGCCATCGACCACCTTTTTGTCCTGCCCCATAAGCCGTAGCAGTTCCTCGGCTTCAGGCAGATCACCGGGAATGTCGCGCAGGTCGGTCTTCATGCCCATTTGAACCAAATGGGCGCGCAGACGGCTTGGGTCTTCCTGCGGGCAAAGCCCCAGCCGGGCGGAAAGCTCAAAGGCCAACGCACAGCCAATCGCCACCCCTTCGCCATGCAGCAGCCGGTCGGAATAGCCCGTCGCGGCCTCAAGCGCATGGCCGAATGTATGGCCAAGGTTCAAAAGCGCACGGTCGCCCTGCTCGGTCTCGTCGCGCTCCACGATATCGGCTTTCATCTGAACCGACCGGCGCACCGCTTCGATCCGGGCGGCCATATCGCCCGCCGCGAGGGCCGGGCCCTGCGCCTCCAGCCAGTCAAAGAACGCCGCATCGCCAAGCAGCCCGTATTTCACCACCTCACCATAACCGGCAAGGAAATCCCGGTTGGGCATGGTGCCCAACACCTCGGTATCCGCCAGCACGAGGCTGGGCTGGTGGAAGGCCCCGATCAGGTTCTTGCCTTGGCCCGCGTTGATCCCGGTCTTACCGCCCACCGAACTGTCGACCTGCGCCAAAAGAGAGGTGGGGATCTGCACGAAACGCACCCCGCGCCGCAGCACGGCGGCGGCGAACCCCACCAGATCACCGATCACCCCGCCGCCAAAGGCCACGACGATATCGCCGCGCTCCACCTGCTCATCAAGCAGCCAGTCCACGCAGCGCTGAAGATTGGCCCAATCCTTGGTCCCCTCGCCGGGGGCGAGTTCCAGCGCAGACATCGCGATGCCCTCGGCGGCCAATCCCTCCCACAGGGATTGCAGATGCAATGCGGCGACGCGGCTTTCGGTGATGACGGCCACCCGCTTGCGGCGCAGCAGCGGCGCGATCAGCGCGCCGGCATCCCCCAGCAAGCCCGGCCCGATAACCACGTCATACTCCCGCCCCGGCAGGGCGACGGAAACCGTCTCACGCATCCAATCTCTCCAAAACATCGGGCCTTGTCAGCAGCTTGTCGATCACCCGGTTGGCCATGGCGTCAATCGACAGGCGCGGATCGCAGCGCACCGAAAGATCCGCCAGCCGGTAAAGCGGCACCCGGTCGCGATAAAGCGCGGCCAGCGTGGCCTTGGGATCAGCCGTGCGTAGCAGCGGACGGCTGTCCTTGTAGCGCACCCGGTTCCACAGCAGGTCCAAATCCGCATCCAGCCAAAGCGCCACACCGTAAGCCGCGATATTGTCGCGGTTCACCTCGGCCAGAAAGGCACCACCGCCAGTCGAAAGGATGCAACGTTCCTCGGCCAAAAGCCGCGCGATCACTTCGGTCTCGCGTTTGCGAAAGAACGGCTCCCCGTCGCGGATGAAGATCTCGGGCACACTCAGATTGGCCGCCGCTTCGATTTCAGCATCGCTATCCAGAAAGGGCGCGCCCAGTTTGGCCGAGACCGCACGCCCCACCGCCGTCTTGCCCGCGCCCATCATGCCAACCAGCGCCACCGTCTTGTTCAGACGGTAGCGGGGCGGCGTTTCCTCGCCATTGGTCATGCTGTGCTTAATTCCGCTCATTTTTCTCTGAATGACGTGATCTTGGCGAAAAGGCCATATATAGTTTGGCAAAATAGCAGAATTCCGGGCAGGCATAAATCATGGGTAAACTTTTTAAGCTTTTGATATTTCTATTGATTGTCGGCTTCATCGGTCTCGTGGGCTATGCCTATGTCGGGCCTTTCTTTGGCGTGGATTTTTCGCCCGAACAGATTGAGACGCGCCAGCCTGTCACGCTGACAGCGGATTGAGCGGCGTGGCAAACGCCCTGTCCAAAGGCAAACGGGCCCTTTGTGCTGCATTGATCTGCTCGGTCAGCGCCACGGCCCTGCTGGCCGAATCCGAAGAAGACCGAAATCTGGGCCGCGAATCGCGACAGGCGGCTCAGCAGCAAGACCAGCCCCCCGCCGCCAATGATCAGCCGCTTTCGGTGATCGACTGGCTGGGCGCGCAATCGCCGCCCGAAAACCGGCCCAAACGCCCGCCCAATCCGGGCCGGGTGCCGGAACAGCCCGTGGCCGACAGCGCCCTGCCGCCGCCTGTGCAGGTCACGCCCTTGGGCGATGGCGCGCCGCGCCGCATCGGGCTGGTGCCCGGCTCTGTCACCGGGCTGCGCGGGGACATCTGGCTGGGCAGCGACACGACGGCCCTGATCGACCGCATCCGCGATTTGCCGGACCTGCATCTGCCCGCCGCGCAGGCGCTGCTCTACACCGTGCTTCTGGCCGAGGCGCAGGCCCCGCAGGGGGAGGCGCGCAACGGCGATCTTTTGGCGCTGGCGCGGGGCGAAAAGCTGATGGAGCTTGGCGCCCTAGACCCGGCGCTCTCGCTGATCGAGCAGGCCGGGGTGACCACCTCGACCGCGCATTTCGACCTGTGGATGCAGCTTTCCCTGCTCACCGGGACCGAGCATCGCGTCTGCGAGCGGTTGGTGAAATCCCCGCATCTGACCCGCGACTATGGCACCCGGATTTTCTGCAACGCCCGCGCCGGCAATTGGGAGAACGCGGCCCTAACCTTTGGCTCGGCCCAAGCGCTCGGCCTGCTGCCCGAGGCGCAGCTTGAACTCTTCGACCGCTTCCTCAACCCGGATTTCTACGAAGGGGCCGAACCGCTGCGCGTGCCGCGCCAGATGGACCCGATGACCTTCCGCCTGTTCGAAACCATTGGCGAGCCGCTGCCCTCCAACATCCTGCCCCGCGCCTATGCGGTGGCCGATCTGCGCGACATTGCCGGTTGGAAGGCCCAGCTTGAGGCTGCCGAGCGGCTGACCCGCGCGGGCGCCCTACCCGATAACCTGCTGCTGGGGCTTTACACCGATAGGCAGCCCGCCGCCTCTGGCGGGGTCTGGGACCGGGTCGCGGCGCTGCAACGGTTTGAGACGGCCCTGCGCACTGGCAGCGCCGAGGCGGTGGCCAAGACCCTGCCGCCCGCATGGGAGGCGATGCGCGAAGCCTCTCTCGAAGTGGCCTTTGCCGCGCTCTTTGCCGAACCGCTCTCGACCATTCCGCTGGCGGGCCATGCCGCGCGTCTGGCGCGGGATGTGGCGCTGCTATCGCCTGAGTACGAGGCCGCCGCGGCGCGGGTGATCGGCAAGTCCCCCGAGGACGAATTGCTGCGCGCCGTGGCCGTGGGCGACGCGCCCAACGGCCCCGCGCCCGATGCGCCATTGGCCGCCGCGGTGCATGACGCTTTCGCCAATCCCACCCCCCGCGCCGACCTGATGGCGCTGGCGCGGGACAAGGAATTGGGCATGGCGATTTTGCGCCTATTGTCGCTCTTGCATGACGGGGCGAGTGGTGACACATCGGCGCTCCGCGACGCCCTAGCCACCCTACGCGCCCTCGGATTGGAAGACACCGCCCGACGTGCCGCCTTGCAGATTGTATTGCTCCAGCAATGATGATGTCCCAGACCCCGACCTTCCATTGGATCTCCAGCTTTCTGGAGGCCGCCGCCGCCGAACAGGGTGCCGCCACCAACACGCAACTGGCCTATGGCCGCGACCTGAAGGATTTCGATTCCTTTCTGGCGCAGCGCAACCATGATTTCCTGACCGCCAGCCGCGGCGAGGTCGAAGATTACCTTGTTTATTGCGACGCGCAGGGGCTGGCGAAATCCACCCGCGCACGGCGGCTCTCGGCGATCAAACAGCTTTACCGTTTCGCCTTTGAGGAAGGCCTGCGCGAAGACAACCCAGCGGTGCAAATCGCCGGGCCGGGGCAGGACAAACGCCTGCCCAAGATCCTGTCCGAGGAAGAGGTCGACCGGCTGCTCGATGCCGCGCGCAATTCTGGCCGGTCGCTGGCCGATCAGCTGCGCAACACCTGCCTGATGGAGCTGCTTTATGCCACCGGCATGCGGGTCAGTGAATTGGTCAGCCTGCCGGTCAGCGCCGCGCGGGGCGATCCGCGCCTGCTGCTGATCGCAGGCAAAGGGGGCCGCGAACGGCTGGTGCCCCTGTCAGAGCCCGCGCGCGACGCGCTGGCGGCATGGCTCGTGGTGCGCGACAAGGCGGATGAGGCGGCCCAAGCCAAGGGCAAACCGCCCGCGCGGCACCTCTTCCCGTCCCGCGGGGCGACGGGGCATCTGACGCGGCATCGCTTCTATCTGCTAATCAAGGAATTCGCCGTGACCGGCGGCGTGCCCCCCGAGAAAGTCACGCCCCACACCCTGCGCCACGCCTTTGCCACGCATCTGCTGGCCAATGGCGCCGATCTGCGGGCGATCCAGACCATGCTGGGCCACGCCGATGTCGCCACGACCGAGATCTACACCCATGTCTTGGAAGAGCGTCTCTCGGACCTCGTGCTGGAGCGTCACCCCCTCGCCAAGGACGGCACCCGCAATCCCGGCGGCAACACGTCTTCCGAAGGCCAGTAACCGCTTTGTAGCGCGTCTGCATAGGCGCGCGGCAAGCCCGCCTTGGCCATATCGGCTACGGCCCCGGCCACATCGTAACTCAGCCGGTGAAAGCCCACTTCGCCCCCGTCGAGCAGCGCCAGCCGCGTTTGCTGGCCGCCGTCATGGGGCGGCATGCCGATCACGCCTGCGTTGATCCAACGCCCGCGCGCTGTCTCGCGGATGAAGGGCAGACCGGAGTGGCCCGCGATGATGTGATCGACGGGGCCTGCGATGTCTTCCAGCGCCTGCCACTCTTCGTCAAACACCGCCGCCGCACTCTCAGACCAGATGAACCGCGCCACATCGCGCACCCCGCCGTGGATCACGCCATAGCGCTGGCCCTGATGGCAGAACACCGCCACATCCGGCAGGCGACCCATCCAGTCTTTCGCATCCGCGTCCAACTGGCCTGCCGCATGGGCATACCACGCGCCCGAAAGCATGTCGCAACTGCTGCCCGGCGCGAAGCCGCAGCCGCAATCCTCGGCCCCGCTGGCCAGTTGCACTTCGCAATTCCCTGCCACCACGGCACAGCCAAGCGCCCGGATTGCCGCCACGCATTCGCGCGGCGCGCCGCAATAGGCCACCATGTCGCCGGTGCAGATCATCTGCCCCCCGTCGATGCCGCGCGCCGCGGCGAAAGCCGCCAGCGCCTCGACCGCCTGAAGGTTGGAATAGGGCCCACCGAACAACAGCACCGGCCCGTCCAAAACCCCAAGCTCCGCACAGTTGATTTTCGCCTGCATCGCACCACCCTGCCCCGTTGCAACCCTTGAATGACGCAGCCCCTGCGCCCATAACATTCGCAACACATAATGGATGGATTTAGACCTCATGGAAACGGGCCCCGCCCTTTTTGACACCGCTTTCTGGATCAGCACCGGAATTATCCTGTTCCTCCTTGTCCTCTCGGGCTTCTTCTCGGGCTCCGAGACCGCGCTGACCGCCGCCTCGCGCGGCAAGCTGCGGGCGCAGGCCGACAAGGGCGCAAGCGGCGCGATCCGCGCGCTCAAGATCACCGAGGATAACGAGCGGCTAATCGGCTCGGTCCTTTTGGGCAACAACTTGGTCAACATCCTTGCCGCCTCTATGGCGACGGCGCTGTTTACGCGGCTCTTCGGTGAAAGCGGCGTGGCGCTGGCGACGCTGGTGATGACGCTTCTGGTGCTCGTCTTTGCCGAGGTACTGCCCAAGACCTATGCCATCACCAATGCCGAAACGGCGGCGGCGCTGGTCTCGCGCCCGATCAGCATCGTGGTGCTTGTCTTCTCGCCCGTGGTGACGGCGGTGCGCTATTTCGTGCGCGGGGTGCTGCGGCTATTCGGCGTGCAGATCGACCCCGACAGCAACATTCTGGCGGTGCGCGAGGAAATCGCCGGAGCGCTGCAATTGGGCCATTCCGAAGGCGTCGTCGAAAAGGAAGACCGCGACCGTATTTTGGGCGCGCTCGACCTGCGTGAACGCGCGGTCGAAGAGGTCATGCTGCACCGCTCGGGGATCGAGATGATCGACGCGGATTCAGACCCGACCGACATCATGGAGAAATGCCTGCAATCGAACCACACCCGCCTGCCGGTCTTTCGCGATGACCCGGAAAACATCATCGGCGTGATCCATGCCAAGGACCTGTTGCGCGCCATGTACAAGTTGATCGGCGGCCCCAAGGGCGATGCCGCAGCGCTCAACGGGTTCAACGTGGCCGATGTGGTGATGAAACCCTATTTCGTGCCCGAAACCTCGACCCTGGACGAACAGATGCGCCAGTTCCTGCGCCGTCGCACGCATTTTGCGCTGGTGGTGGACGAATATGGCTCGCTCCAAGGGCTGATCACGCTTGAAGACATTCTCGAAGAAATCGTGGGCGAGATCACGGATGAGTTTGACCCCGATGCGGATCACCCGCTGAAACAGTCGGACGACGGGCATCTGATGGTGGAAGGCGCGATGACGATCCGTGACCTCAACCGCGCGACCGATTGGTCCCTGCCCGATGATGAGGCCAATACTGTGGCCGGGCTGGTGATCCATGAGGCGCAGATGATCCCCACCGTGGGGCAGGTCTTCTCCTTCCACAACTTCCGCTTTGAGGTGATCGAGCGGGATGGCAACCGGATCACCCAGCTTAAGATCCGCCCCCTCTGATCCGGCTTAGGCCGGGGTGTCCACCGCGGCCTGCACGTCCTTGCAGGCGGCGGACCAGATGCGCGCGCGGTCGGGGCCGAAGGGCACCTCTTCAAAGGCCCGGCGCAGGTGATCCTCTGCCGCGTCACGGGCGGCGGCCGACAGGCCGGGGTCGGGGTGCTGCATCAGCCCTGTCAGCACCTCTTGCAAGACCATCTGCACATCGACGACCGAGGCGCCATCGCGGGCCAGTGCGCCAAACCCGTCTTCGATCAGCGCGTCCGCCGGGATCGGCGGGATATGCAGGTTCGGCAGCGCGACCTTGCCGCCCGGCTTTGCCTCATCTGAATAATAGGACAGCACGCGCCCGATGCGAGTGATCACGTCAATCGCCGTGCCGCCATCGTTGATCCCCGGCGACAGCGCCTTGGAGGCAACCTCGCCCAGTACCCGCAGGCCGAAACGCGGGTCTTGGTCAAAGGTGCGCAGATCGCCCAGTTGCACGGTCTCCAAAACCTTTTGCTCTAGACTGTCCCAATCATGTTCCGCGTCCTGCGGGCTGCCCCGCCGGGTGACCATGACCAGAGGCTCACCGACAAAGACGAAATCACCGATCCGCCTCGGCAGATAGATCGCAACGCCGTGCTCGCGCGCCTGCTGGTCCAGCGCCTCGGGGTAGATATGTTGGATATAGCCGCTTTCGGGGGCAAAGATCGGGCGGGCCTCATCGGGCACCGTGCCGGTCAGGGGATGGCCGCCCATGCAGGGCGTCTTTAGACGCTCCTTGAACAATGAGGTGGTCACCGCCTCGATCTGGCGGGTCGTGTCGATCAGGCTGCCGAAGCTTTGCAGATGCAGCACCCAGCGGATCAGGAAAATCACGATGATCGCCAGCACCAGTACCGTGGTCAGGAACAGCACGAAAGAGCGTTCGTCGATATAGATGCCCAACTCGCGCATGATGATCGCCACTAGCGCATAGACATAGGCGCCGATAAAGACCGCCAGCGTATTCTGGGTGGTGCGGTCCTGAATGATCAGCCGATGCGCTCGTGGCGTGAATTGCGCCGAGGAGGCCCGGTAGACCGTGACCATGATCGTAATCGAAAAGATCGTGACCGCCAGCATCGCATCGGCGATGATCTGCAACAGACGGTCCGCCGCTTCGCCGGTCAACCTCGTGGCGACTTCCTTGGGCACCAAGGGCTCAAAAAGCTGGGTCAGCCCGAGGGCGACAAAGGCCAGCAACCCCATGAAAACCACCCGCACCCAAAGTTTGCGAGAATATTCGCGGGCTTTGCGAAACAGCGTGTGCGGGATCAGGTCCTTGATATTCATGGGGAAAGGGTAGCACGAAAAAGCGCCCTGCCAACGGCGGTTTAGCGGAATTTGCACTCTGGCCCGGCGCGGAACGCCGCCCGACGGCGCGGGGGCAAGAAAGCTCTTATCCTCGCCCCCCGTGCCCGGTAGGTTGGGCGGCATGACGATAGCCCCTTTGCCCGTGATCCTCCTCGCCGCCGGTGCCTCCACTCGGATGCGGGGGCGTGACAAATTGATGGAAGATATCGGAGGTGAGCCCTTGCTGCGCCGTCGGGCACGGCTGGCGCAGGGCATTGGCCCCGTCACCGTCGCCCTGCCGCCCGCGCCGCACCCGCGCTACAGGGCGCTTAGCGGGTTGGACATCACGCCGCTGCCCGTTCCCGAGGCCGCAGAGGGCATGGGCGCCAGCCTGCGCCGCGCCTTTGCCGCCCTGCCGTTGGACACGCCCGCCGCCATGGTGCTGCTGGCCGATATGCCCGCGCTTGAGGCCAGCGATCTTGCCCGCCTCGCGGCTGCGGTGGACCTGACGGGCGAGACCCTGATCTGGCGCGCGACCACGGCGGACGGCAAGCCCGGTCATCCCATCGTCTTTGCCGCCGCGCTTTTCGATCAGCTGAAACAGCTGCGCGGCGATGACGGGGGCCGCGCGGTTGTGCGCGCTGCCGCAGACCGGATGCAGCTTGTGCCCCTGCCCGGCCAGCGCGCGCGGCGCGACCTCGACACGCCCGAGGACTGGGCGGCGTGGCGCGCAGAGCAGGAATAGCCCGCAGATGAAAAAAACGGGGCGGTCGCCCGCCCCGTTTTCAAACTGTGTCACGCTCGGCTCGTGCCGGATTACTTCACCAGCAGGCTGGCCTCGTGCTTTTTCAGCGAACGGCGCGCGGCGGTATAGCCTTCGATCCCGTCTTTCGTCGCCAGTTCGGGGAACAGTTCAAAAATTTCCTGACGCTGCTCTTCGCCGATACCGGCCAGCGACATGTCACCGGGCTGGAAGCTCTCGGTCCATGTCCCGTCGGAGAGGATCACCTCGTGACGGTCGAACATCACATGGATGTAGCTGGTGCCCGAAACCTCGACCACGTCGATGCCTTCCATCCCGGTCAGGTGTTTCGCCGCAACGAGCACCTCACGCTCTTCGAAATAAAGCGCGGTCTTCTCGTTGGCGACCAAGACGCGGTGGTTGGGGCTGACCATCATGTCACGCTCGGGCAGATCGTTGCCAAGCGCACCTTTGCGGATCAGCACCGGCTTGAGATGGGCGGCCATTTCGAACTCGGCCCCGGTCATCTCACGCGCGCCGACCCAGCGGATCGTCTGGATGCCGTTGTCGCGGGTGATGACACGGTCACCGACCTGAAGCGCCTCGACCGGCACCTCACCGCGCGGTGTGGCGATCTTGGTCCCCGGGGTGAAACAGGGGATCACATTCTCAATCTCAACAAAGTTCAGACGCCCGGCATCGCTGCCATCTTGGTTGAAGTAGTCAACAAAACCGTCTTCGCGGTCGTCGGAGGTATAGGTGATCTCCAGACGGCCACCCTCGGGGGCAGAGCCGCGCAGGTCGAGCGTGTCGTAATCCACGCCCGCGCTGCCACCATCGACATCATCGCCTGCGTTGACGTTGACGAAGCTGTCTTGATCGGCACCGCCGGTCATCACGTCGACCCCTGCGCCACCGTCGAGCAGATCGTCGCCCCGACCGCCTTGCAGTTCGTCGTCGCCTTCGCCGCCCATCAGAGTGTCATTCTCACCGCCACCGTCGAGCAGGTCATTGCCTTCGCCGCCGACCAGCAGGTCGTCGTCCCGGTTGCCGCGCAGGGTGTCGTCTCCGGTGCCGCCGTCAAGCTCGTCATTGCCCTGACCGCCCGAGAGGCTGTCATTGCCCTGACCGCCCAGCAGCGTGTCGTCGCCGGTGTTGCCCGAGATGACGTCATCGTCGATCTGGCCGTCGATATAGTCATCGCCCGAGCCGCCGCGCAGCATGTCCGCATCGTCGGCGCCATAGATCACGTCATTGCCCGCGCCACCGTCGACCGTGTCCATCCCGTTGTTCGGGTTGCGGTCGGGGGTGAAGGGGTTGGACGCATCCTCTTCGTCGGGGATGTCGAGCACGTCGAGACCCAGATCGGGGTCGTTGCCCGCATAGATCGTGTCGTTGCCAGCGCCGCCGAGCAGGCTGTCGTTGCCCTCGCCGCCGACGATCCGGTCGTCGCCGTCACCGCCGTCGACGATATCGTCGTCGATGCCAGCGTTGATCACGTCATCGCCGGTGCCGCCGGTGATGGTGTCGCGGTCATCGCCGGTGCTGATCGTGTCATTGCCCCCCCCGCCATCGACAGAGTCGCGGTCATTCTCTGGGTCGGCGTCGGGGTCAAAGCCCAGATCGTCGCTGTCGCTTTCCGGGTAGCCCAGATCGGGGGCGAGGTCATCGCTGCCGGTGGTGATCATGTCATCACCCTCACCGCCCTCGACCACGTCGGAGCCTGCGCCAGCCTCGACGATATCATCGCCGTCGCCCGCCAGAATTGTGTCGTCGCCGTCACCCGCGCGAACATAGTCGTCGTCGCCTTCCGCATCGGGCAGGATCGCGTCGTCATTGTCGATCATGTCGCCATCGGGGTCGCCGGTATAGGCGGTGTCGATCAAGTCTGCGCCCGCTGTGCCGTCGACATAGCCGTCACGGGTCGAACCGCCGTCGCCCACCGTCACGGTCACCGAGCCTTCGTCGGTCAGGCCGTCGGGGTCTGCCACGGTATAGGTGATCGTCGCGTCACCGGTGAAATCGTCATTGGCGACAAAGGTGATGGTGCCATCGTCGTTGATGGTCACGGTGCCATCATCGCTCGACGCATCTGTCACGCTCAGGGTGTCGCCGTCCACATCGGTGTCATTGTCCAGAACCGGGATCACGACCGGATCGGTGCCGGTGGTGTCGGCGGTATCGTCATTGGCGACGGGGGCGTCGTTCACCGGGTTCACGGTGACATTCACGGTACCGGTGTCGGTGCCGCCATTGCCGTCATCCACGGTGTAGGTGATGGTCGTGTCGCCGTTGAAATCCGCGTCGGGCGTGAAGGTCAGCGTGCCATCGTCATTGATGACGACCGGGCCCGCCGGGCAGGTTGCCATGGTGACGGTCAGCGTATCGCCATCGCTGTCGCTGTCATTGCCCAGCACGTCGACGGTGCCAGAGGTGTCTTCGTCGATCTCAAGCACATCGTCTTCGGCCACGGGCGCGTCATTGCCGCCGCCCTGCGGTTGGCCATCGTCGAAAACCAGATTGTCGATCGCGCCCGAGCCTTCGAAACGCACTTCGAAACGCGACACGCCATCAATGTTGAACTGAACGAAACGCTCACCGCCATCGCCGGTGGGCTGCACATAATGGTTTTGGATCACATCGCCATTGTCATCGTAAAAGAAGACACGGGTGCCTTCCCCGCCGGTCTCTTCGATGTCTTTGAAGGTCACGCCCTTCATGCGCACCATATCATCGAAGTCAAAGAACAAGCTGCCGCCGCCGGCGTTGTCGTCCGGGTCGCTTTGGTCGCCATCTTCGGAGACGATCAACAGCCCCTCAAGCGTGTCGGAGGCCAGATCGCTGTCGCCGCCCGTGGGGTTGCTGCTGTCAAAGATCATCGCATCGCCAGAACCGCCGCTGGCCGAAACCGTAACGCCCAGATCCGCATATTCGTCGTCAATGATGGTGCCTGCGCTGAACGCATTGAAATCAAGTGTTCTAATCATTGTGAAATCTCCTGAGCGGTGTTGCACGCGGCGCGCAACGCGGCCGTCTTGGAAGTGGATGCTGTTTCAATTTGAGGAATGGAGCGCCGAACGGCAGAGCGGTCGAACCGGGCATTTCTTGCCCCGCAGAAGGCCAGTGGCAGGGCCTGTCGCTTATGTATCATCTCGTCTCTCCCTCCGTTCACACGCGCCCCGCTGGCAGAAATCCAGATCGAGCGGCACGCATCCTGCGCAACGAAGGGGAAGAGCCGGAACATGGCCCACAGCCGAGGCGCGGCGCGCTTCGGTATGTTGTGCTTACGGTCGCAAACTTGCGGCGTATCCACATTTCCCGCATCCCTGATGCGCCTAATGCGGCCGCCCCCGTGACCTACAGACTTCTATGCCCCCCAGTTGGGCACCTATAGGAATAGCCCTCCTATACGAATGGACAAAGCAAAAAATGTTTGAAAATTGCCGGAACCAATTGAAGTTTTGCCGCAATTCAGGTGGTTTAGCGCGACTTTCGGGCGGGATTGTTTCCGGCGCACCCCGCGCCGGAATCCCGAATCGCCATAGAATTAAGGTGAATTAACGCCTGCGCGGGACGACTGCATCGATCCCTCGGTCAAGACTGTTTCGCATTGCGCGACAATGCCGCCGCAAATCAGCCGCATCTGCGCCGCCTTGTTTTCGTCATTCTTTTCGATTGCTTGTTCACCGGCTGGAACCAATCGCCCGCAAACCTGCGGAACTGGTGACGAAACCACAGGCGACCCGCCTTATTCCCGCCGAATCGATTCCTCGCGGCATTGAGCGCGCGCGGGGGCGAAGGCCGCGCGCGTCACGGGCGATTCATGGTGAGCGCTCCGCCCGTCATCCCGTGCCGAGATAGACCGCGGAGAAAATGCAATTGCCAGCCGCGAAGGCCACCCAAACAACCGCCCCTTTCCGTTCGATCGACCGCGCCAAAATGCGCCAAATCCGACTCTCAAAACGACATTTCAGATGCTACAAACGACACCGCGCCGGGCGGGCGGAAACCTCAGCCATAGTGGGCTCTGCGCCCCGCACATGCGGCAGGGTGTCGCACCCCTATTTCACCCTATTGCAAAGCTCGCTCGGGTGGACCAAATGCGCGGCATGTTGATGTATGCTGTTCATAAGAGGCGCCCGCGCAAACCGGGCACGCTGCTGAACCGCCGGTAACCCCGGTCGGACAGGCCGATCCGCCTGTTTAGACCATCGGGGTTCCAACTGACTTTCCGGATCACACTCGGGATGAGACCCACACAACCGACCCGGCCCGGCCTTCTGGCACTGACCGTCGTCTCTTGCGGATCCTTCCCACTTCGACCTTTTTGATATGGAGCATGCCATGCATTTCCGCCTGCTGAAAAACACCAACCAGATCGCCGGGATGCCCGGAACCGCCTTTAACGGCAGCATCGGTCAAGTCGCCAATGCCGAGGGTTTGGCCCTTGTTGCCATGCTGCGCCGTGCGCTGCGCGACACCGCACGTCGCTGGGAGCGTAACCGCACGCTGTCGACCTTGAACGCGATGGACGACCGTCTGCTTCAGGATATCGGCCTGAACCGCAAAGACATCCCCCAGCACATCCGCGACATGGAAAGTTTTTCCCGCCGCTGAATGCTCTGGCCCGCGCCCCGCGTGAGGGGCCATGCCGACCCTTAAAAATATGGCGTTCTGCATGGGAACGCCGGATATAGCGGCATCGCGTCAGGCCCGGCGCGGTGCCCGTTCTTGCGTCTTGCGCCCGGCAATCGTGTTGCACAGGGGCGCATGATTTGTTTTCATATCTCCAGCAAACCCACCCATCGAAAGCTGCCGCGCCTATCGCGCGACCGGCTCCTTCTTGATGGAAAGGGGCAAAGATCAGCGGTGCGCGGCTGCGCGACACTGCGGATACAATAGAGGAGATATCACTATGAAACGCTATTTGCTTGGCACGGCCTTTGCCGTTGCAACCCCGATGGCCGCCGCCGCACAGGACTGTGGCGAAGTCTCGATCGCGGAAATGAACTGGGCTTCGGCGCAGATCGTCACCGCCGTCACCGAATTCCTGCTGACACAGGGCTATTCCTGCGACGTGACCGTGGTGCCTTCGGACACCACTCCCGCCGTGACCTCCCTGTCCGAGAACAACGAGCCGGACATCGTGCCCGAACTGTGGCCGAACTCCGCCGGTGACGCTTACAAAAAGCTGAAAGCGGACGGCAAGATTGTTGAGCTGACTTCCGTGCTCGATCCCGGTGGCGTCGAAGGCTGGTGGATCCCCACCTATCTGGCCGAAGAGCACCCCGAGCTGAAGACCATCGAAGGCATCTTGGAAAACCCCGAACTGGTCGGCGGCATGTTCAACAACTGCCCCGATGGCTGGGGCTGCCGCGTGGTGAGCGACAACCTCGCGCGGGCCTATGACCTCGAAGGCAACGGCATCGAAGTCTTCAACCACGGCTCGGGTGAGACGATGGTGACCTCGATGGCGTCGGCTTATGAGAGCCAAGAGCCTTGGTTCGGCTACTACTGGGCGCCCACCACCCCGCTTGGCAAATACGACATGACCAGCGTCGATCTGGGCGAATATGACGAAGCCGCGCATAACGCCAACCAGAACGCCGACACGCCGGACCCCAAGCCTTCGGCCTTCCCGACCGCGCCGGTGCTGACCGTCATGACCAAGGATTTCCACGACGAGAACCCCGAGATCGCGGAGTTCATCGGCAATGTGACCTTCAAGACCGACGAGATGAGCAAGCTGCTGGCATGGCAGGGTGAAAACAACGCCTCCAACGAGGAAGCGGCGGTGTATTTCCTGCAAAACAACAAGGACGTCTGGGCCGAATGGCTGAGCGATGACGCCCGTGGCAACCTGTCCAAGCTGCTTGAGCAGTAAGACAGACTGACCGAAACGACGGGCGGGGAACTCATCAGGGTTTCCCGCCCGTTCGTTTCGATGACCGGCGGCTAGACTTACGTCTTTTCATACCGACTGCACCTTGGCCCCTTTGGCCCGATGCGCAGTTCCTTTGTAAGGACATAGGTTTGGATTGCCGCCACTGCATGGGGCAGCCCGACGCCGCGCGGCCTGCGCGGCGCCCCGGCCCCCTCCCCGAAAGCAAACGGTCTGATGCAGGCCGGGAAAGCGACAGATGGCAACCTACGACAATCTCTTTGACACGCTCGGCCTGCGGGACTGGTGCGGCGACGATCAAGGCGGCGGGCTCAGCTCCATGGCCGACCTCATGGGCCAAGCGGGCGGTGATACCGACACCACGCTTTGGGACATGCCCTTCCCCTCTCTGGATGCGCTGCACGACAGTTGCGACGCCATCCCACAATCGCGCGACCTGACCCAAGGGCTGGAGCAAGGCTTCCTTGCCATCAAGGACAGTCTCAAAGTTGTTGTCGACCCGCTGACACAGCCGCTGAGCTGGGCGCTGGAGAACGCGCTTTGGCTGATGCAATCGGTGCCGTGGTTCGTGATGATCCCGCTTTTGATGGCAATCACCTATGCCGTGGGCCGTTCGCTCAAGCTGGTGGGTCTCGTGGCGCTGGTTTTTGGCTTCCTCGCCTTCATCGACTTTTACGAACACACCATGCAGACGCTGGCGATCATCTTTGTCTGCGCCTTCATCTGCGTACTTTTGGGCGTGCCCATCGGCATCGCCATGTCGCGCAGTGACAGGGTGCAACGCTCGATGATCCCGGTGCTGGACATGCTCCAGACCCTGCCGCCCTTCGTCTACCTGATCCCGCTGATCTTCCTCTTTTCGGTGACCGAGCCCAAGCTCTACGGCATCGCGATCATCCTCTATGCCATCGTCCCGGTGGTGCGCCTGACTGACCTCGGCATCCGCCTGGTCGATAAAGACGTGATCGAGGCCGCCGACGCCTTTGGCATGACCAACCGCCAAAAGCTCTACAAGGTGCAGATCCCGCTGGCGCTGCCCAACATCATGGCCGGTGTGAACCAGACCATCATGATGAGCCTTGCCATGGTCGTGATCGCCTCGCTCGTGTCCGCCCCCGGCCTTGGCGTGCTGGTGCTGCGCGGCATTCGCAGCCTTGAGTTGGGCGTGGGCCTCCTGTCGGGTCTGGGGATCGTGCTGCTTGCGATCATCCTTGACCGGGTCACCAAAGCCGCGCTCGCGCGGATCAACGCGGCGCAGAAGTGAGGCCAGACATGACAGACGACATCAAGATTTCCGTCCGCAACCTCTATAAGATCTTCGGCGACGACCCCAAAATGGCGCTGGAGAAAGTCCGCGGGGGGATGAGCAAAGCCGACCTTCAGGCCGAGACGGGCCATGTGCTGGGCCTTAATGACATTAACGTGGATATGCCTGCGGGCAAGACGACGGTGATCATGGGCCTGTCGGGCTCGGGCAAATCGACGCTGATCCGCCACCTCAACCGGCTGATCGACCCCACGGCGGGTGAGGTCATCGTGAACGGCGAGAACATCCTTGACTATAACGAGCGTCGCCTGCGCCAGTTGCGCAAGCACGACATGTCGATGGTGTTCCAGAAGTTCGCCCTGCTGCCCCACCGCACGGTGCTGGAAAACACCGGGCTAAGCTGGGAGATCGAAGGCAAAAGCCGCAGCAAATACGCGGATGAGGCCACCAAATGGCTCAACCGCGTCGGGCTGGAAGGGCAAGGGGAGCAATATCCAGCACAGCTCTCCGGCGGGATGCAGCAGCGGGTGGGCATCGCCCGCGCGCTGACCTCGAACTCGGACGTGATGCTGATGGACGAGGCTTTCTCGGCACTCGACCCGCTGATCCGCACCGACATGCAGGATCTGCTGATCGAATTGCAGGAAGAACTGCATAAGACCGTGATCTTCATCACCCACGATCTGGACGAGGCGCTGAAACTGGCGGATCATCTGGTGATCCTCAAAGACGGGTTCATCGTCCAACAGGGCGAGCCGCAGCATATCCTGCTGAACCCCAACGATCCCTATATCGAAGCTTTCGTCAGCGACATCAACCGCGCCCGCGTGCTGCGCGTCCGCTCGGTCATGGAGAAGACCGATGTACCGCCCACGGATGTCGCCGGTGAGGTTGATTTCGACGACACGCTGGAAAGCATCATTGCCGTTTCCGGCGGGGACACCACCAACAACTACCGCGTCATGCGCGAAGGCAAACAGGTCGGCGTGCTGCATATGCGCGATCTGGTGCGCGCGCTGGTGCCGCGTCACCCCGGCGAGGCGGCGTAATAACCTCGCGGCAACCTGACAGCCGCAAGACGAGACCAGGAAAGGGGCAGCACCCGGCCAGAGCGCCGTTGCTGCCCTTTTTGCACGCGACCCTTACGTTTCGCCGCGAGAGCCTGCTTAAAAACAGCCACTTACGCGCCATTTCATTCTGTAAAACGGCGCTTTACCGCCGATCAAACTCCCTGCGTCCTATTGACACTCACCCCCACGATTGGCCTATGGGGGGTGAAATAAATACTGGGGTTCAAGATGCCGCAATCTGCTACGGCCAATATTCTGACTGTTCTCGACACCGATTTCAAAGGTATCATCGAGGAGTGGCTGGGAACGCAGGTCAAAGAAGGCGTAAAGCGTTCTGACCTGTTCTCCGATGCGGAGAGCCGTAACCAGAACCGCGAATTGCTCAAAGCCTTCTCCAAAGGTGTGCGCGATGGGGTCACCGGCGAGGATTTCGACTTTGACGATACCCAATGGGACGATCTGCGCGCCGTTCTGACCGATGTCAGCCGCGAGCGGGTCAACCGGGGCGTGACCCCGACCGAGATGGCGACCTTTGTGCTGGCGTTGAAAACGCCGCTGTTCAAACGGCTTGAGACGATGCTGGACAGCGACCACGCGATGCTGATCCGCGACGTGATGCTGGTCACCCGTTTGGTCGATGCCTTTGCCATCTACACCAACGAAATCTTTATTCTCGAGCGTGAGCAGATCATTGATCGCCAGCGCCAAGAGATGCTGGAGCTTTCGACCCCCGTGGTCGAGCTTTGGGACCGCGTTTTGACCCTGCCGCTGATCGGCACGCTGGATTCCGCCCGCGCCCAAGAGGTGATGGAGAACCTGCTGCAGACCATTCTTGAGCGTCAGGCCGAAGTGGTCATCATGGACATCACCGGCGTCGGCACTGTCGATACGCAGGTGGCGCAACACCTGCTGCGCGCCGCCGCCGCCGTGCGTCTGATGGGGGCTGAATGTATCATCAGCGGCATCAGCCCGATGATCGCCCAGACCATGGTGCAGCTTGGCATCGACGTGGGCACTGTCTCGACCCGGTCCAGCATTCGCACCGCCCTGTCGGATGCGCTGATGACCGTCGGCTATGTGATCAAGAAGACCGAGGGCCAATAAGGTGGCCGGTGTCACGTCGATTAATCTGGTCGAACATGCGCTCCTCGTTTCGATACAGGATGACATCACGGACACGGAGATTTTGGAGCTTCAGGATCGGCTGTCGAACAAGATATCCCAGAATCGCATCGATGGGGTGATCCTCGATATCTCGGCGCTTGAGATCGTGGACACTTTCGTTGGGCGGGTGATTGCGCAGTTGGCGGGGATCTCTCGCCTGCTGGCGGCGGATACCTATGTGGTCGGCATGCGCCCCACGGTGGCGGTCACGCTGGTTGAGCTTGGCATGTACTTGCCAGAAATCCGCACCGCCTTGAGCCTGACCCATGCCCTCACCCAGCTACGACGCGTTTGATGAAAAGGACCTTGGGGCGCAGGTTCTTCTCTCTCAGTTCAAACTAAAGACCAGCGGCGACGCGGTTACAGTGCGCCAAGCCGTGGCGCGCTACATGAAAGAACATGGCGCCTCGGCGCTGAATATCACACGTTTCGCCACCGCCGTCAGTGAAATCGCGCGCAATGCGATCGTTCATGCTGGCGGCGGCGAATTTTCCATCTATGTCGACCCGAAAGCCAAGCGGCTGAGCGTGGTTTGTTGGGACAAGGGACCGGGGATCGAGGACGTGGCATTGGCCCTAACGGACGGCTATACCTCGGGCGGCGGGCTTGGCCGGGGTTTGGGCGGCGCACAGCGGCTTGCCCAGAAATTTGAAATCCGCACCGCCGTTGGCGGGGGCACCAGCGTGTTGATGAGTGTGAACCTATGATACAGTGGGTCGAAGTGCAGGACCAAAGCGCCATCGCCGTGGTGCGCCGCGCCGCGCGTCGTCTGGCCGCTGAACACGGCTGGCCCAAACACCGGACCGACGAATTGGCCATCGTCGCCACCGAAGCCACCACCAACATCCTGCGCTACGCCGAAAAGGGCCGCGCGCTGATCAATGCCCCGGCCGAGGGCAAGGGCGATAAGATCGTGATGATCTTTACCGACCGTGGCCCCGGCATCAGCGATATGGATCACATGTTTCAGGACGGCATGAGCAGCGGCGGCTCTGCCGGGCTGGGGCTTGGTGCGATCCGCCGCCTGTCGAATGATTTCGACATTTTCAGCGGGCCGGAGGTGGGCACCACCATCGTTTGCAGCTTTGTCAAAAACAGCGCCCCCTGCCCGACCCATGGGGTCGAGGCCGTGGGCCTGCGGGTCTGCCATCCGAACGAAGAGGAATGCGGCGACGATTACATGCTGCGGCAGACGCCGAAAGCCACCGACATCCTGCTGTGCGACGGCTTGGGCCATGGCCCCGAGGCCGCAGCCGCATCGCTGGAGGTCACCGATGCCGTCAAAGCCACGCGCAGCTTCAACAGCGAGCCGGGCGCGGTGATGTATGAGGTGACCGAGCAGTTGATCGGCAAGCGCGGCGCGGTAGCGGCACTTGTGCATATCGCGCAGCCGCAGATGGTCCTGCGCTATGCCGCCTTGGGCAATATCGCCACGCTGCGGGTCCGCGACGGTGCGGTCAAACGCCTGCCGGTGCGTGACGGGCGGATCGGTGCCCGCGCCACGCGAGGCTATGAGGACACCTTTGACCTTGAACCGGGGGATCTGATGATCCTGCACAGCGACGGGTTGAAAACCCTGCGCGACAGCTATCTCCCACAGGGTCTATTGTGGAAATCTCCGCTTTTGATCGCTGGCTACCTGCTCGACCGGGCATTTCGCGGGCGTGATGACGCCTCCATCGTGGTCATACGCATTGCACGGGACGCGGACTGATGAAAGCAACGAACCTCACATCGGTGAACCTTGAAAAGGGCGGCGATATCGCAGCCCTGCGCCAGATCGCCCTGACCCTGACCGAAGCCATGCGCTTTACCTCATTCGAGCGGACGCGCACCGTGACCGCCGCCGTGGAACTGGGCCGCAATGCCATCGAGCACGGGCAGAAGGGCCGCGCGCGCTTTTCGTTGACCGATGTCAACGGCAAGCCCGCCCTTGGGCTGACGGTGATCGATCAGGGCCGTGGGATCGAAGAGGACAAGCTCGACCCTAACCGCGCCATCGTGTCAGAGACGGGCATGGGGCTGGGCCTGCGGGGCGTGCAGCGGATCGCGGCGCGTTTTGATGTGGACACCGGGCAAGAAGGCACGCGGATTCATGCGGAATTCCTGTTGCCCGACCCGCAAAGCGCGGTTGAGCAGATCAAGGCCGATGCCCTCGCGGCGCTGGAGGCCTATAACGCCAAAGACCCGACCGCCGCGCTGACCGAACAGAACCGCGAACTCAGTGAAGGCATCGCCGACCGCGATCTCTTGATGCAGGAGCTTCACCACCGCACGGGCAACAACCTTGCCCTGATCGTGGCGCTGATCCGGATGAGCAAGACCCAAGCCAAAGAGGATGAGACCCGCCAAGTGTTGCGCGAGTTGGAGACCCGGGTGGGTTCGCTCTCCAAGGCGCATGAGTTGATGCAACGCTCAACCAACAGCACCGATCTCGATCTCGCGGATATGTTGGATGAGGTCACCAAGAACGCCGAACGCGCCTTTACCGGAGATCGTCAGAGCATCGCGATCAAGCTAATTTGCCCCAGCCTCAAGATGGACAACAAACTGGCGGTCGACATCGGGCTGATCGTGGGGGAGTTGATCACCAACGCCTATAAACACGCCTTCAAAGGGCGCGACAAAGGGGTGATCACCATCGAAGTCACGCAAGAGGATGACGAAGGGCTCACGCTCAAGGTCTATGACGATGGCGTCGGCCTGCCCGAGGACGCCAAACGGCCCGAGAGGTCGGATTCGCTGGGCTGGCGCATGATCCGCACGCTGACCTTCCAACACGAAGCGACGCTGAAGGTCGAAGGCCAAGACGGGCTTTGTGTCGAAATCAGCTTCCCGGCGCAGGGCTGAGCGCCCCCTACCCGCCCGCAGGTTTCAAGCCGCCGCGCCCGTCTTTTTGATCAAAAATCACCTCCGAACTTTTCCGCCCCGTAAAATTGTCCTAGGCATATCGGGAGCCGGCGATTCCCGGACACTTCTAGGCGGCAAGAACATCGCCCGCCTGGCCAATAACGGAGACAGAGCATGATCGAAAAACGTGATTTCTATATCGACGGCAAATGGGTCGCCCCGCTTGAGGGCAGTGAACATAAGGTCATCAACCCCTCGACCGAAGAACCCTGCACCGTGATCTCGCTCGGCGGGCCGAAGGATGTGGACGCCGCCGTGGCCGCGGCCAAGGCCGCCCTGCCCGCGTGGATGGCCACCGCCCCCGAAGAGCGTATCGCGCTGATGGAGAAACTGGCCGAGGTCTATAAATCCCGCACCGAGGACATGGCGCAGGCAATCAGCACCGAGATGGGAGCGCCCATCGAGATGGCGCGCAGCTCCCAATGGGGGGCGGGCTACAGCCACCTAAAGAACTTCATCAAAGCGGCGAAAGATTTCAAATTCGTAAAGCCCTTGGGGGATCACGCGCCGAACGACCGGATCATTCACGAGGCGGTTGGCGTCGTGGCGATGATCACGCCGTGGAACTGGCCGATGAACCAAGTGATGCTGAAAGTCGGCGCCGCTGTTGCCGCGGGCTGCACCATGGTGCTGAAGCCGTCTGAGGAAAGCCCGCTGAGCGCGGTGATCTTTGCCGAGATGATGGATGAGGCAGGCTTCCCCGCCGGTGTCTTCAACCTTGTGAACGGCGACGGCGCGACCGTGGGCACCGCCCTGACCGGCCATGAGGATGTGGATATGGTGAGCTTCACCGGCTCCACCCGCGCCGGCATCGCGATTTCCAAGAACGCGGCGGATACGCTGAAGAAGGTCCATCTGGAGCTTGGCGGCAAGGGCGCGAACCTTGTCTTCGCCGATGCCGATGACAAGGCCGTCAAACGCGGCGTGCTGCATATGATGAACAACACCGGCCAAAGCTGTAACGCCCCCAGCCGGATGATGGTCGAGGCCAGTGTCTATGACCAAGCGGTCGAGACGGCAGCCGAAGTGGCCAATAAGGTCGAAGTCGGCCCCGCCAGCGAAGAGGGCCGCCACATCGGCCCGGTCGTGAACGAAGCGCAATGGGGCAAGATCCAAGACCTGATCCAGAAAGGCATCGACGAAGGCGCGCGGCTGGTGGCCGGTGGCACCGGTCGGCCCGAGCATCTGAACCGGGGTTTTTATGTCAAACCCACCGTTTTCGCCGATGTAACGCCCGATATGACCATCGCCCGCGAAGAGATCTTTGGCCCCGTCTTGTCGATCATGAAGTTCGAGAGCGAGGATCAGGCCGTCGAGATGGCCAATGACACGGTCTATGGCCTGACCAACTATGTTCAATCCAGCGATGGCACCCGCCGCAACCGTCTGGCGACCAAGCTGCGTTCCGGCATGGTTGAGATGAACGGCGAAAGCCGTGGCGCAGGCGCGCCCTTCGGCGGCATGAAACGCTCGGGCAACGGGCGCGAAGGCGGCGTTTGGGGGATCGAGGACTTCTGCGAAATCAAAGCAGTGTCCGGCTGGTCCAACGACTGATCGGTTTTTAGCGCAAGCATGATGCGGCAGGGCCAAGAGTGGCCCTGCCGTTTGCATTTTGGCGGTCAGATCGCCTTTTGATTGACCCGTTTCGACAGTTCCTCGGCGCTTTCCTTACGCTCGCTATAACGGTCGAGCAGATAATCCTTATTGTCGCGGGTCAGCAGGGTGAATTTCACCAACTCCTCCATCACATCGACCACGCGGTCATAGAAGGGTGAGGGTTTCATCCGGTCATCCTCGTCAAACTCCAAGAAAGCTTTGGGGGTCGAGGATTGGTTGGGAATGGTCAGCAGCCGCATCCAGCGGCCCAAAATGCGCAACTGGTTCACCGCGTTGAAACTTTGCGAGCCGCCGCTGACCTGCATCACCGCCAAAGTCTTGCCTTGTGTCGGACGCACCCCGCCGAGCGACAGGGGGATCCAGTCGATCTGGGTCTTCATGATCCCCGTCATCGCGCCGTGGCGTTCGGGCGAACACCAGACCATGCCCTCGGACCATGACACCAGATCGCGCAGTTCCTGCACCTTGGGATGCTCAGGCGCGGCATCGTCAGGCAGCGGCAGGCCCGTGGGGTTATAGGTCCGCGTCTCGGCCCCGAGACGGGTGAGGATGCGAGCGGCCTCCTCGGTCATCAGGCGGCTGAAGGACCGCGGGCGAAGCGAGCCGTAGAGCAGCAGAATGCGCGGGCCGTGGGTGGCGCGCTTTGGCGACAGGAGGCGGCTCTCGTCGATGGAATTGAAGTGGTCTTCTTGGATGTTCGGCGTATCGGTCACGGGAATTTCCTTAGGCGGCAGTGGGTTATCGGGCGTGATTCATTTGGCGGCGGGGAACCAATGCTGCGTGCGGTTGGCAAAGCCCACGAGGGAGAGCATAACCGGCACTTCGACCAAGACGCCTACAACGGTGGCCAAGGCAGCACCCGACCCCAACCCAAAAAGGCTGATCGCCACGGCGACGGCCAATTCAAAGAAGTTCGACGTGCCGATCAAGGCGCAGGGGGCGGCCACGTTGAAGGGAATGCCCCAAGCCCGCGCGGCGCCATAGGCGATGAAGAAGATGCCGTAGGATTGCAGCAACAGCGGCACGGCAATCAGCGCGATCACGAGCGGGCGGTCGAGGATCACCTCGCCCTGAAAGCCAAAGAGCAACACGACCGTCAGCAAAAGCCCCATGATGGCAAAGGGCTGCACCCGAGCCTTGAAGGCGTCGACCGCCGCCTCACCGCCCTTGGCCACCAACCGCCCGCGGGTGAGGTAGCCCGCCAGCAGCGGCATCATGACGTAAAGGCCGACTGAGATCAGCAGCGTATCCCAAGGCACGGTGATGTCAGTCACGCCCAAGAGGAAAGCCACGATCGGCGCGAAGGCGAAGACCATGATCACATCGTTCACGCTGACCTGCACCAGCGTATAGGTGGCGTCGCCGCGGGTGAGGTTGGACCAGACAAAGACCATGGCGGTACAGGGCGCGGCCCCCAAGAGGATCACCCCCGCCAGATAGGCCTGCGCGTCATCGGGCGGGATCAGCCCGGCGAAGACATGATTGAAGAACAGCACCCCAAGCGCAGCCATGGTGAAGGGTTTGATCAGCCAATTGACCACCAGCGTCACCACCAGCCCTTTGGGCTTGTCCCCTACCTGTCGCAACGCGCCGAAATCGACGCCGACCATCATCGGAAAGACCATGGCCCAGATCAGCACCGCCACCGGCAGGTTGACTGAGGCGACTTCAAGCGCCGCCAGCGCGCCAAAGATGCCGGGAAAGAGATTGCCCAGCAAAAGCCCCGCCCCAATGGCCAGCGCCACCCAGAGCGAGAGCCAGCGTTCAAAGGCCCCAAGGCCAGCGGTTGCGGGATCGGCGGTATTGGTCATGACGGTCTTTCGTGTTGGGGGTTCGGGGGTTAGCAGCAGGTCAACTCATCCAGCAGCGGTTGGCACAGTTCAGGCTGGCCGCCGCAGCAGTCTTCCAAGAGAAAGCCCAGCAGCGCGCGCAGCCCGTTCATATCGGCGAAATATCGAATGCTGCGTCCTTCGCGCTTGCTGCGGATCAGCCCCGCGCGGGCCAGCACCGAGAGGTTGGCCGACATCGTATTTTGCCGCACATCAAGCGCGGTGCCGATCTCGCCCGCCGACATGCCTTTACCGCCCGCTTTGATCAGCAGGCGAAAGACATCCAGCCGGGTCGGCTGACCCAAGGCGGCGAAGGCTTGGAGGGCGTTTTCATTATCCATATATCGCGAATTATTGATATAATACCGCCCGGTCAACCCCGCCCCGCCAATCTCTGTGCAACGAAGCGCCGCCCTGCGCGTTAATCTCGCGACTCCCGCAGGCTTGGTAAGGAAGAGACAGAATGCTCGATTGGATCGCAGAGAATTCCGGCACGTTGCAAGTGGCGGTGAGCCTTTTTACGGCAGTGGTCTGGCTGGCCTATCTGCATATCCTGTGGCTCAACTTTCGGCGGCAGCGACAGCCGGTGATCTTGATCAACCGATCGATTGCCCGGGATGAGAATGCCCATTGCTTCGTGACCAATATGGGGGCCGAGCCGATTTACCTGCTGGAGGTCATGGCACGGGTGGTGACGGATGACAAAACCTACCACGTCAAGGTCACCGAACGCGAAGAGGTGGCACTGAACGATGTGGAGAACCCCCTGACCCGCACCAATCAAGGGCCGATCAAGAGCGGCGATTTCATCGACATCGGCAGTTTCCTCGATCTGTTGCGCCGGGCCGAGACGCGGATCGGGACCGAGGGGCTTTTTGACAAGGTCCGGCAGATGGACCTCACGGTCGCTGCCGCGGATGGGCATACCACAAGGCTGATCGCCGCGCGCCATGAGTTCCGGGCGGAATGGAAAGACGGCAAACCCTATTTCGTGCCGGAACGGATCATGGCGCGTCAGATCCGCAATATCTTTCAACGGCGCAAGATCACCACGATGTTGGAAGAACAGATCGAATAGCGCCCGCCGGGGGCTACAACCGTTCCAGCCCTTCCGCGATCTCGCGGGCAATGGCATGGGCGTCGATCCCCTCCCGCTCGGCCGAGACGCGCAGGCCCAGAAGGTCGCTCTGATAGCGGCGTGCTAGCGCTTTCGGGTCATGCTCCGCGCCGATTTCCCCGTCCCGCTGCATCTGCGCGAAAAGCGCCGCGAATTGCTCTTCCATCCCCATAAGATGCGCGCTGGCCCGTTTCGCCAAAGGGTGGCCATGAGCCTGTAGCTCCAACAAGGTTTTGGAGAGCATGCAGGCTTTGGCCGGAGCTTCCTCGCGGCAGATCGCCAATTCGGGATAGCGTTTCAGCGCCGCCATCGGACCATGTTCCGCGACCAATTCGGCCAAGCGCCCGGCCCCATCCTCGGCATATTTGTCCAAAGCGATTTCAAACAGCGCCTCTTTTGACCCGAAGGCCGCGTAGAAACTGCCGGGCTTCATCTTCAGCACCGCTTCGAGGTCTTTCAGCGACGTGCCCGCCCAGCCCTGACGCCAGAACAGATCGCGGGCGCGGTCGATCAACTCGGCTCGGTCGTGGTTCGGTTTGCGGGGCATGAGATCACCATATGTTGAACGATCACTCAAATATATACTTGAGTGATCGTTCAAGAAAGCCTAAATGACGGATATCGACGATTTACAAAGGTAGAAACCATGACATTCCCGTCCCACGACCAAAACACCGCGCCCGAAGCCTCCAAGCCGCTGCTGGAAGAATCGCAAAAGGCCTTTGGCCGCCTGCCGGGTCTGCACAAGGTGCTGGCCGAAAGCCCGCAGGCCTATGAGGGCTATCAGGTGCTGCATAAGCTTTTCACCGAGACTGACTTTGACGCCGAAGAACTGACCGTGGTCTGGCAGTCGATCAACGTCGAGAACGAGTGCCACTACTGCGTGCCCGCCCACACCGGCATCGCCAAGATGATGAAAGTCTCGGACGAGATCAGCGACGCGCTGCGCAATGAAACGGCCCTGCCGACGCCCAAACTCGAAGCGCTGCGGACCTTTACCGTGCAAATGGTGCGCAACCGCGGCTTCGTTTCCGACGCACAGATGCAGGCGTTTTTCGACGCAGGCTATGGCCACCGCGCGGTGCTGGACGTGATCCTTGGCATGGCGCAGAAAACCATCTCCAACTACGTCAACCACGTTGCCGAAACCCCGGTGGATGAGGTTTTCCAGCCGCTGGCATGGAAACGCGGCGACAAGAAGCTCGACGTATAATTTGAAAGGCGCGCCCAGAGTGGCGCGCCTTTTTCCAACAGCGTTTAAGCGCGCCGTCCTCTACCGGCCGGTCTTCCAACGGTCGAGCGTGAGGGTCACCATCGCCTCATCAAGGTTCACCGTCACCTCGCCGTCTTGGATCATCACCTGAAGCTTCATCGCCCGGCTGGCCAGTTCCGCCAGCGCCTTGGTGTCACCCTCGGCCAGGTTCACCACGTCCAGATTGTCAAAACGGGTGGTGCCGTTCTTGACCTTATCCCACCAGACCTCCGCCGTTTTGCCGCCATAGGGGTAGACCACGACCTTCGCCGCCTTGTTGCAGGACTGGCGCAGGACCTTCTCACTCGGCAAGCCGAGCGTGATCCAAACGTCCAACTCGCCGCTCAGACTCTTCTGCCAGATGTCCGGCTCATCATCCGTAGAGAGGCCCTTGGTCATCTCCAGATGCTCATGGGCGTTAAGGGCAAAGGCCACCAGCCGCACCATCAGGCGCTCATCGGTTTCCGAGGGGTGTTTGGCGATGGTTAGCTTATGGGTCTCGTAATAATGACGATCCATGTCCGAGACCGAAAGCTCGACTTTGTAGATGGTGGCATTCTGCGCCATGATATGTCTCGTTTTCCAAGGTAGGCGCTGCCTACGCTTTTGGGCCGAGCGGGGAAAGGGAATTGTCACTGGGCTTTGCGCGGGTCCAGCAGATGAAAGCCCGCCAATTTTGCGCGAAATTGGCGTTATTCAGCCCGCGGCGGCGACCAAAAGGCCAAGCATCTTCGCCAGCATGCCGTTGTGCGACAGGGAAAGTCGCCCTACCCTAGCCCCATGATCGACCGTCGCACGCTTCTCTGGGCCCTCGGCCCTACCGCTTTGACTGCGACAGTGGCGTTTTCGCGAGAGGCGGGTGGCGCCCTACGCGGGTTCAACCTGATCGAGACGCCGAACGCCCCCTTCGGCAGCCCCGCCGCCGCCCAAAGCATCGCGCGGCTGCGTGACACAGGCGCGACGGCGGCGACGGTGATCCCATTCCTATGGCAGCCTTCGCCCAGCTCCAGCGCCATCGTCATGGGGGATGCGCTGCCCCATGACAGGATCGCCGCCGGGATCGCCCAGCTGCACGCCGCGGGGCTCGCCGCCATCGTCAAACCCCATGTCTGGGTGCCCGAAAGCTGGGCCGGCGCGATTGCCCCGGAGCCGGACAGCGCAGACGCATGGCACGCCGCCTATGCGGAGGTTTTACGCGCCATCGCGCTCACGGCAGAGCGCAACGGCGCCGACGTGCTCGTCCTCGGCACCGAATTGCGCGGCGTATCGGGGGCGGCGCATTGGGTCAACACCATCGCCGAGATACGCGCGCTTTTCAGCGGAAAGCTCACCTCTGTCGCCCATGGCGCCGATGAGGCCGAGAAGATCACCTTCTGGCCCGAACTGGATGCCGTGGCGGTATCCCTCTACCCCGTTCTAGGCGCCCCGGACGCGCCGACCGATTGGGACCGCGCCATTACCGCAGAACTGGACCGGGTCGCCGCCGTGGCGCGAAAATATGCAAAACCCATCTGGATCGCGGAAATCGGCCTCCGCTCCGCCGAAGGCGCGACCGCGCGCCCATGGGAAAGCGCCGAAGAACGCGCCGCCACCGCCGACATGGCGCTTCAGGCGGAGGTGCTGGATCACTGGCTCCGCGCCCTCAAGGCCCGCGGGATTCGTGACGTCTGGATCTGGCGTTGGTTCACCAACCCCGAAGGCGGCGGCGCGGGAGACACTGATTTTACAGTGCAGAATAAGGTGGCACAGGAGGTGATCGCAGGGTTTTGGCGCGAATAATGAACGGGCTTAGGAGGCGCAAAGCACCGGGATCGTTCATACGAATATGCGGAAGACCTTTTGGAAAAGGTGGTACCCAAGGCCGGACTCGAACCGGCACGCCTCGCGGCGGGGGATTTTGAATCCCCTGCGTCTACCATTCCGCCACTTGGGCACGTAGGGCGATGTAGCCTGCAAAAGCGGCAGGAGCAAGTGGATTTTCACCCGTGCTGCGCGACCAGTTGCTTGACCTTGGACGCGCGACATGGTGAGGCATTCAAAACAGCCGGAGCCCCCGATAATGATCCGCCGCCTTTATGACTGGACCCTGGGCCTGGCCCAACATCGCCATGCCCTCTGGGCGCTTGCCGTTGTCGCTTTTGTCGAAAGCTCCTTCTTTCCGATCCCCCCTGACATCCTGATGATCCCGATGATCATCGCGCGGCCAAATCGCGCTTGGCTGATCGCCGGGGTGGCGCTGCTCGCGTCGGTCTTGGGCGGGCTTTTGGGCTATGCCATCGGTGCGCTGGCCTTTGAGAACCTCGGCCAGCCGATCCTTGCAAGTCTGGGCAAGACCGATGCGATGGCGGAATTCTCGACCCGGTTCAATGACATGGGCTTTTGGGCGGTGCTGGTCGCCGGGGTCACCCCCTTCCCTTACAAGGTCATCACGATCATGTCGGGCTGGACGGGTATGCCCCTTGGCACCTTTATCATGACCTCGATCCTCGCCCGCGGGCTGCGGTTCTTTGTCGTCGCGGGGCTGCTGTGGCGCTTTGGCGCACCGATCCGAGACTTCATTGAACGGCGCTTGGGTTTGATGTTCACATTGGCCGTCGCCCTGCTGATCGGCGGCTTCATGGTGGTGAAGGTTCTATGACGGGTAAGACGCTGACTTTGCTCGCGACGCTCGGTTCGGCCGCGCTGTTGCTGGGGGCTTTCGGGTTTCAGCATCTGGGCGGCTACGCGCCCTGTCAGATGTGCCTTTGGCAGCGCTGGCCCCATGCGGCGGCGGTGCTGATTGGGGCAATCGTACTCTTTGGCGGGCCGCGCATGCTGGCTTGGCTCGGCGCCTTGGCGGCGGCGGTGACCGCGCTGATCGGCGTCTTTCATGCCGGTGTGGAATGGGGCTGGTGGCCGGGGCCAAGTTCCTGCACTGGCGGCGGCATGGATTTGGGCAGCCTCGATGGCGGGTCGCTGCTGTCGACCGAAGGCCCCAGCGGCTTGGTCATGTGCGATGAGATCGTCTGGCAGTTTCTGGGCCTGTCGATGGCCGGGTGGAACGCGATTTTCTCTTTCATCTTGGTCGGCCTTTGGGTCGCCGCCGCGCGGAAGGCGGCCTGAAGAACGAGAACCGGACAAACTGGACAGGTGACCTTCCAGTTTGTCAAAAACACCCCCGAAACGGACAGTTTGACGGCTTGTCGTTCGACAGATGCGCGGATTATCTGAGATCAAACATCTCAGGAGTCCCCCATGTCGAACCAACAGAACTGTATTTTGCTGGGCGTTCCGCTGGACAGCGGCAAGCGCCGTCGCGGCTGCCTGATGGGGCCGGACGCCTACCGCACCGCGGGGCTGGAGCGCGCGCTGCGCGACCTCGGCCATAGCGTGACCTACCGCGGCAACGTGGCCCCCGCCCCCTTCCACGCCAAGGAGCACGAGAAGCTGCATGCGCTGGAAGAGACCATCGCCTGGACCGAGAGCCTCGCTGCCGCCGCCGATGCGGCGATGGACGACGGCTTGCCAATCTTCATGGGCGGCGACCACGCGTTGGCGCTCGGCACCGTGCTGGGCGCGATGCGCCACGCCGAGAAGGCGGGCCGCCCGCTCTTCGTGCTCTGGCTCGATGCGCATACGGATTTCCACACGCCCCAGACCAGCGACAGCGGCAATCTGCATGGCACGCCTTTGGGCTATGTCACCGGGCGCGAGGGGTTTGACGGCTTCCCAAAAATCGACAGCCCCCTGCCCCATGACAATATCGCCATGATCGGGCTGCGCTCCGTCGATGCCGCCGAACGTGCCGCCTTGCAGGAAACCACCGTCACCTACGTCGACATGCGCGAGATCGATGAGAGCGGCATCGCCAAGCCGCTGCAACGTTTCCTCGACAAGGTCGCCGCGGCGGGCGGGATGCTGCATGTCTCGCTCGATGTCGATTTCCTCGACCCATCGGTCGCGCCCGCCGTGGGCACCACCGTGCCGGGCGGTGCCACCGTGCGCGAGGGCCATCTGGTGATGGAGATGCTCTCGGACAGCGGTCTTATGACCTCGCTCGATCTGGTCGAGTTGAACCCCTTCCTCGATGAGCGCGGGCGCACCGCGCAGCTGATGGTCGACCTCACCGCCTCGGCCTTTGGCCGCCGCGTCTTTGACCGCCCCACACGCGCATATTGATTGGAGACCCCAAGATGACCAACCTCAAACCCTCCGACAAGGCGCTGGTGCCTTTCGTTTCCGTCGACCAGATGATGAAGCTGATCCACCATGTTGGCGTCGAAGAGATGCTGCGCGGGCTGGCCGACTACATCGAAGCCGATTTCAAACGTTGGGAGCTTTTCGACAAGACCCCGCGCGTGGCGAGCCATTCCGAGAAGGGCGTGATCGAATTGATGCCGACCTCTGACGGCGATGTTTACGGTTTCAAATACGTCAACGGCCATCCCGACAATACCAAGACTGGCTTCCAGACCGTCACCGCCTTTGGCCTTTTGGCCAATGTGGCCAACGGCTACCCGGTGCTGCTGACCGAGATGACGATCCTCACCGCCCTGCGCACGGCGGCGACCTCGGCGGTGGTGGCGCGGCTGCTGGCGCCCAAGGGCAGCCGGGTCATGGCGATGATCGGCAACGGCGCGCAGTCCGAGTTCCAAAGCTTCGCCATGAAGGCGATCTGCGGCGTGGACGAGGTGCGGCTTTACGACATCGACCGCGCGGCGACCGCGAAATGCGCGCGCAATCTGGCGGGCTCGGGGCTGAAGGTCGTGGAATGCGACACCGCCGAAGACGCGATCATGGGCGCGCAGATCATCACCACCTGCACCGCGGACAAGCAATATGCCACGATCCTGACCGACAATATGGTCGGCTCCGGCGTGCATATCAACGCGATCGGCGGCGACTGTCCGGGCAAGACGGAACTGGCGCCCGCGATCCTGCACCGTTCGGCCATCTTCGTGGAATACCCCGAGCAGACTCGCATCGAGGGCGAAATCCAGCAGCTTGAGCCTGACCACCCGGTGACCGAGATCTGGCAGGTGCTGACCGGTCAGGCAGAGGGCCGCCGCGATGCGCAACAGATCACCCTGTTCGACTCCGTGGGCTTCGCGATCGAAGATTTCTCGGCCCTGCGCTATGTCCGCGACCAGATTGCCGAAACCGGGCTGTTCCAGCCGCTCGACCTTCTGGCCGACCCGGATGATCCGCGCGACCTGTTTGGCATGCTGCAACGCGCGGGTTGAGTGTTTGGGGCCGCCGTTCTTCCGCGGCGGCCTCTACCCTTTCGTCACGTCATGGGCATAGAGCCAATCGAAGGCCCGCAGCATGGCACCGGGGGCCAGCGCTGAGGCGATGCGCAGGCCGGTATGGGCGGCAAAGCGGATCGGACCTGAGCGCAGGTGATAGCGGGTGGCGTTGCCCTCGGAGGTTTTCACGATGCGCCGCGCCCGGTCGATACGCGCGGCCTGATAGGCGATGAGGGCGGCGTCGCGAGGATGGCGGGTCAGGCAATCGGCCAAAACCCATGCATCCTCCAACGCCATATTCGCTCCCTGCGCCAAGAAGGGCAGCGTCGGATGGGCCGCATCGCCCAAAAGCGCAACACCCTCCGCCTGCCAATCGGCGGCGACGGGGTGGTGGTGCAGCCCCCAGAGGGTCACGTCCTGCACCACCTCCAGCATCTGCGCGGCCTCACCGCCGAAACCGGCAAAGGCGCGGCGCAGGTTGGCGGGATCGTCGCGATGGTGCCAGCCCTCGGCGGCCCAATCGTCACGCTCTTCCACGGCCACGAGGTTGACCATACGCCCCTCGCGCAGCGGATAGCTGACCAGATGTTTCCCCGGCCCCATGGTGACCCGCGCCTCGGGTAAATGATTGACCACGTTGGGAATGAGCGCCCGCCATGCGACCTGCCCCGAGAAACGGGCCTGATCCGCCCCGTTCAACTGCACCCGCCCGACCGAATGGATGCCATCGGCGGCCACCACAAGCTCTGCCCGCCGCCGCCCGCCGCGGGCCATCTGTACCTGCGGCAGCGCACCGGGATGGATGGAGGCGACCTGCGCATCAGTCTCGAAACTAACATTGGCGCGCTGTGCGGCCTCGCGCAGAAGGTCGATCAGATCGGCACGGTGGAGGAAATAATAACGCTGGTCCTCCGGCAGGCGGGTCAGGTCCAGCCGCGCCACTTGGCCGCCTTTGGCATAATCGCAAAGCCGTACCGCCTGCCCGCGCACCGCACCGCGTGCCGCCAACCCACGCTCAAGCCCCAACCCGCGCAGGACGGCGAGGCCATTGGGGCTGATCTGAAGCCCGGCACCGATCTCGGAAAAGCGCGCGGCCTGTTCGAGCAGGGTCACGGCGACGCCCCGCCGCGCCAGTGCCGTGGCCAGCGCCAGCCCGCCGATACCGCCGCCCACGACAATCGCATTGGAAGGTTTCATTCGCGCCCCAACCACAAACGCCGAAGCAGTTGCCCCGGCGCGTGATGTTTCAGGTGATGTCAGTCGTCGCGGTGGACTTTCTCGCGCCGCTCGTGACGCTCTTGCGCCTCAAGGGTCATGGTGGCGATGGGCCGCGCGTCCAGCCGTTTGAGCGAGATCGGATCGCCGGTGACCATGCAGTAACCGAACTCTCCCTCGTCGATCCGCCGCAGCGCCGCGTCGATCTTGCCGACCAGTTTACGCGCCCGATCCCGGGTGCGCAGTTCCAAAGCGCGGTCGGTCTCTTCCGAGGCGCGGTCGGTCACGTCCGGGATGTTCCGGGTGCCGTCTTGCAGTGTTTCGATGGTGTCGCGGCTGCCTGCCAACAGTTCCGCTTTCCAGTTGATCAGCTTGCGCCGAAAGTACTCAAGCTGACGGTCATTCATGAATGGCTCGTCCTCGGCCGGACGATAGTCGTCCGGCAGGAAGATTTCCTGCTTCATTTGTTTTTCCCCGGCGTTTTTCAATTCAGACATTAAAAAGGCCTGTCTCCCGACATCGTCCCCTGCCGCAGCGTCTATCTGAGCGGGTAACAATTGTCACTACACAATCCCTTTGATTTTTGGTTAAAGGCCAAGGATCAAGCGCCCGTCACACGAGGTTGAAAACAAGATGAAATTCCAAGGCACCAAAGACTACGTCGCCACCGATGACCTGAAAATTGCCGTCAATGCGGCGGTGACGCTGGAGCGGCCATTGCTGGTGAAGGGCGAGCCCGGCACCGGCAAGACCGAGTTGGCGCGGCAGGTCAGCGACGCTTTGGGCCTGCGCATGATCGAATGGAACATCAAATCGACCACCCGCGCACAGCAGGGCCTGTACGAGTATGACGCCGTGAACCGTCTGCGCGACAGCCAGTTGGGCGACGAGCGGGTTCATGACGTGAAGAACTACATCCGCAAGGGCAAGCTTTGGCAGGCTTTCGAGGCGGACGAGAAGGTCGTGCTGCTGATCGACGAGATCGACAAGGCCGACATCGAGTTTCCCAACGACCTGTTGCAGGAACTCGATAAGATGGAATTCTTCGTTTATGAGACGGGTGAGACGATCCGGGCCAAGCAGCGCCCCATCGTCATCATCACCTCGAACAACGAAAAAGAACTGCCCGACGCCTTCCTGCGCCGCTGTTTCTTCCACTACATTCAATTCCCCGACATGGAGACGCTGAAACAGATCGTCGAAGTGCACCATCCGGGCATCAAGCAACAGCTTCTGACCACCGCGCTGACGCAGTTCTACGAGATCCGCGAACAGCAGGGGCTGAAGAAGAAACCCTCGACCTCCGAAGTGCTGGACTGGCTGAAACTGCTGCTGGCCGAGGATATGGACGCCGAAGATCTGGCCAAGGACGGCCCCAACGCCCTGCCCAAGCTGCATGGCGCGCTGTTGAAGAACGAACAGGACGTGCATCTGTTCGAGCGGCTGGCCTTCATGGCGCGTCGCCAGCGGTAGGGCGGCAACACAAATGCCACTTTACGTCAAAAGCGGGTATTTTCCTCGCTTTTGATTTTTCGCCTGCCTAGGCTGAGGTCAATCACGGGCGCAAAGACCCGGGTTGAAACGACCGATGGGGCAGGCAGATGCAAGGACAATCAGCAACCGCGCCACGCGCATATTGGGATAGAGCAGCCCACGCAGGGAGGCAGAGAGGCCCGGGCGCATGGGGCCCCGGCGCATGAGACGCAGCGTGAAGGCGCGGCTGATCCTGCCGCTGATGCTGCTGCTGAACGCCTGCGTGCCCGCCTCGCATTCCGAAGTGGCAACCCGTGCGGTCATCGCCGACAGCACCCTGCCCCCGATGAAACAGTTCACCCAAGCCCGCCCCGCTCAGCCGCATGTGTCGAATGCCGCGCTGGCGGAGGATTTCCTCGACCTGTCCTTCCGGATGGAAAGTGGCCGCGCCCTGCCCGTTCTGACCCGTTTCGAGGGGCCGATCACCCTGCGCGTGCTGGGCCAGCCGCCCGCCACGCTGGGGCCGGACCTTGCGCGACTGCTGGCCCGTCTGCGCCGCGAGGCCGGGATCGAACTGCGTGAGGTCACGGGCGGAGAGGCAAGCATCACCATTCAAGCGGTGAACCGCAGCCAGATCCGGCGGCTCTTGCCGCAGGCGGCCTGTTTCGTAGTGCCAAACGTCAGCACGCTTGAGGAATACCGCCGCGCGCGCCGCTCGCCCGCCACCGATTGGACCCGCCTGACCGAGCGGCGCAAGCTGGCGATCTTCCTGCCCAATGACGTGAGCCCGCAGGAAAGCCGCGACTGCCTGCATGAGGAACTGGCCCAAGCGCTTGGGCCGCTGAACGATCTCTACCGCCTGCCGGATTCGGTGTTTAACGACGACAATGTGCATACGGTGCTGACCGGTTTCGACATGCTGGTGCTGCGCATCTATTATGACCCCGCGCTGCGCTCGGGCATGAACCGCGAGGAGGTGGCCGCCCGTCTGCCGGGCATTCTGGCCCGGGTGAACCCCGCAGGCGGCACCGTCGCCCCCCGCCCCGCCCGCGCCACGCCGCAGGTCTGGAGCCGCGCGATCCAAACCGCCCTTGGCCGCGACGTGGGCCGCAACGCCCGGCTGAAGGCCGCCCGCGATGCGCTGCGCATCGCCGAGACGCAGGGCTGGCAGGACAACCGCCACGCCTTTTCGCATTACGCCATGGGCCGGGTCATCCAGATGACCGAACCCGCCGCCGCACAGGCGCATTACCAAACCGCCGACGCCCTCTATGCCCGCACCCCCGGCACCACGCTGCACCGCGCCTATGTCGCCACCCAGCGAGCAGGCTATGCGGTGACCATCGGCGACGGCGCAGGCGCGCTGGCGCTGATCGCGCCGCATCTGCCCGTGGCCGAAGCCAGCGAAAACGCCGCCCTTCTGGCCACACTCATGCTGCTCAAGGCCGAAGCGTTGGAGATCGAAGGCCGCGGCATTGAGGCGCGCCGCGTCAGGCTGGACAGCATCGGCTGGGCGCGATACGGCTTTGGCCCTGACTGGGCCGTGCGGGCCAAGCTGCGCGAGATCGCAAGCCTAAACCCGCGCAATGGATAGGCCCGCAAAACAAACGGGCAATAGGTTATGATAGCACTCGGATTGGCATTGATCGGCGCGATTATCGGCGGGCTGACCGCGCGCAAACGCGGCGGCAACCGCAAGGACATCGCGCAATATGCCGCGGGCTATGGCATGGCCTTTCTCATCGTCGGCATGATCGCCACGGTTCTGCTGGACCGCGCATTGAGCGTCTGATGTTTCTGCCCTTCTTCGATCAGCTGCGCCGCCACAATGTCCCGGTCTCCCTGCGGGAATTTCTGGCCTTTCTCGAAGGTATGAAAGCGGGGCTTGCGACCTATGACGTTGAGGCGTTTTACTATCTCGCCCGTGTGTCGATGGTCAAAGATGAGCGCAACATCGACAAGTTCGACCGCGCCTTCGCCGCCGCCTTCAAAGGGTTGGAGAAGATCAGCCTCGACGATGTGCTCGACGCCGTGGACCTGCCCGAAGACTGGCTGCGCAAGATGGCCGAAAAGCACCTCACGCCTGAGGAAAAGGCCGAGATCGAAGCCATGGGCGGTTTCGACAAGCTGATGGAGACGCTGAAAAAGCGGCTGGAGGAACAGAAGGGCCGGCATCAGGGCGGCTCCAAATGGGTCGGCACGGCGGGCACCTCGCCCTTCGGCGCCTATGGCTACAATCCCGAGGGCGTGCGGATCGGCCAGAAGGAAAGCCGCCACCAACGCGCGGTCAAGGTCTGGGATAAGCGCGAATTCCGCAACCTCGACGACAATGTCGAGATCGGCACCCGCAATATTAAACTGGCGCTGAAACGCCTGCGCCGTTGGGCGCGCGATGGCGCGGCAGAGGAGTTTGACCTCAACGGCACGATCCGCGCCACGGCGGAACATGGCTATCTCGACGTTAAAACCCGGCCCGAGCGGCGCAATGCGGTGAAAGTGCTGCTGTTTCTCGACATCGGCGGTTCGATGGATCCGCATGTGAAAGTGGTCGAGGAACTCTTCAGCGCCGCGAAAGGTGAGTTCAAGCATCTCGGACATTTCTACTTCCACAATTGTCTCTACGAAGGCGTGTGGCGCGACAACCGCCGCCGCTGGGATGCGCAGATCCCCACCCATGAGGTGCTGCGCAGCTATGGCTCTGACTACAAATGCATTTTCGTGGGCGATGCCAGCATGTCGCCCTATGAGATCGCCTATCCGGGCGGCGCGAATGAGCACTGGAATGCCGAGGCGGGAGCCACATGGCTGGCGCGTGCGCGGGACCAATGGCCGAACCACCTGTGGATCAACCCCGTCCCCGAACGGCAGTGGGGCTACACCCAATCCATCGCCATGATCCAAGAGATTTTCGGCCCCGAGGCAATGGTGCCCATGACGCTCGAAGGGTTGAGCCGTGGCATTAAGACCATGACGCGCTGACCCCTTCCTTGACAGCCTGCCGCGCCGCGCCACCTCAGGGGGCGAAGGCAAGCAATGTGGAAGGAAATAGAATGTCCCCGATCATCAAATCCGGCAGCGCGAAATGGGAAGGCTCGCTCAAAGAGGGCAATGGCCATGTCTCGACCGAAAGCGGCGTGCTGTCCGACCAGCCCTATGGCTTCAACACCCGTTTCGAAGGCAAGCAAGGCACCAACCCCGAAGAGTTGATCGGTGCGGCCCATGCCTCCTGCTTTTCCATGGCCCTGTCGATGATCCTCGGGCAAAGCGACCTGACGCCCGACAGTATCGAGACCAAGGCAGAGGTCCATCTGGAAGAGAAAGACGGCGGCTTTCATGTGCCCAAGGTGCATCTGACGGTTGAGGCCAGCATCCCCGGCGCGAGCCAAGAGGACTTCGACAAGGCGGCGAAAACCGCCAAGGAGAACTGCCCGATCTCTAAGCTGCTGACGGCAGAGATCACGATGGACGCGAAACTCGTCTGATCGCCAAGAATACGACCGGGGCGCAGGCCATGGCCGCTTGCCCCCGGTCCCCCCGCTCCCCATATTGAGCGCATGATCCGCGTTATCCCCATCCTTCTCGCCATCCTCTATGCGCTGGCGATGTACCGTTTCTCGGCTTGGCGCACGGCGCGGGAGTTGGATGCGAAATCGACGCCGCTGGTCGATCCGAAGTTAAACGAGATCAGCAACCGCATGGCCCGCGCGCTCGACCTGCCGCGCATCAAGGTGCATCTTTATGAGATCGAACCCGTAAACGGGCTGGCGGCCCCCGATGGGCGGATTTTCATCACCCGCGGCTTCTACAACAAATTCCGCCAAGGTGCTGTAACGGCTGAAGAATTGGCAAGCGTCATCGCCCATGAATTGGGCCATGTCGCGCTTGGCCATTCGCGCCGCCGGATGATTGATTTCTCGGGCCAAAACGCCCTGCGCACGGCCCTTGCGATGGTGCTCGGGCGGCTCATTCCCGGCATCGGCGTCTGGATCGCCAGCGGGCTGACCAGCCTGCTTGCCGCGCGGCTGTCGCGTAACGATGAATATGAGGCCGACGCCTATGCCGCCGCCCTGCTCACCAAGGCCGGGATCGGCATTGGCCCGCAAATCTCCCTGTTTGAAAAACTCGACGCGCTGAGCCAATCTGGCGGCAACCGTCCGCCTGCGTGGTTGCTGAGCCATCCAAAGACGGAAGAGCGGATCGACAAGCTGCGCCAGATGCAGTTGCGGTGGGACGGCTGACCTAGCCCAAAGCCTTTGCCAGCCTCGGCAGCCGCGCCTTTTTCAGCAGCGCGCGCATTTCCCATGGCTCACCGGAAAGCCGCCGCGCCTCTTGCAGAACGGCTTCGGCCACGGGGGCGACCATCTCCGGCGTCGCCTGCCAGATGCCATGCAGGTAGCTGTCGGGATCGGCCCGGCTCAGCCCCTCTTCGGCGAGGATTTGGCGCGGGAAGTCCTTGGCGTTCAGCGTCAGGATCATATCGGCACTGCTGGCCACGGCGACGGCCAACACATGGATGTCATTCTCATCCGGCAGCCAAAGCCGCGCTTGCAGACCGGGGGAAGCCTCGCGCTCGGCCCCCGGCCATTTGCCGCGCAACAGCGCAATCTCGGCCCGTGCCTGCGCTTCGCCCGCGGGGCCAAGCTTGACCGCCGCGCGGGCCCATTCCTCCAAGATACGCGCCGACCAAATCGGCTCGAACGCGCCCCCTGCGGCCACGCCGAGCACCATTTCGCGCATCACCGTGGGGTAAAGCACGCAAGCGTCGATCAGCACGCGGGGGCGCGCTTTCATCACAGGCGGAAGAACAGCGATTTGAGGTAGCCGCTTTCCGCAAGCTGCGGCAGTTGCGGGTGGTCCGCCCCGGCGAAGCCGGTGTGCAGCAGCATGGCGCGGCGTCCGGCCCGACCGATGCCGCGCACCGAAGCAGTGCGGAATTGGTTCAGATCAGCGGCGTGTGAGCAGGAGCAGAGCCCCAGAATGCCATTCTCTGCCACCAGCTGCGCAGAGAGCCGCGCGACGCGTTCATAGGCACGAAGCCCTGCGTCAACCGCTTGGCGCGAGGGGGCAAAGGCGGGCGGGTCGCAGATCACCACGTCGAAAGTCTCGCCCTCGTCCCGCAGGGCGGTGAGCACGTCGAAAGCATCCCCTTGGCGGGTGGCGAAACGGTCTTGCATGCCCATCGCCGTCGCCCCGGCCTCGGCCAGTTCCAGCGCGGGGGCGGAGCCGTCCACCGCCAGCGCCGAGGACGCGCCGCCCGCAAGTGCTGCGAGGGAGAAGCCGCCGACATGAGAGAAGACATCAAGCACCCGCGCACCATTTCGCGCAAGATTGGCGGCAAAGGCGTGGTTCGGGCGCTGGTCATAGAACAGGCCGGTTTTCTGCCCGCCGGTGAGGTCGGCCATATAGGTCGCGCCATTCATCGGCACCGGCAGCGGCCCCTCGGGCGCTTCGCCCGCCAACGTGGACGAGGCATCGTCGAGCCCTTCGAGCTTGCGGGTCCGGCCTGAGGCGTTTTTGAGTACGTTGTGCACGCCCGTCACGGATTGCAGCGCGGCGACGAGCGGTTCGATCAGCGCATCGGCCCAAGCGGCATTGGGTTGGATCACACAGGTATCGCCGAAACGGTCGATGATGACACCCGGCAGGCCATCGGCCTCGGCGTGGATCAGGCGGTAATAGGGTTGATCGTAAAGCTGGCTGCGCAGTTGAAGGGCGCGATCGAGGCGGGCTTCGAACCAGGCCTGATCGATCTGCGTCTCGGCGTCTTGGTCGATCATCCGGGCGATGATCTTGGAATTCGGATTGACCGCGACCAGCCCCATGGGCTTGCGCTCGGCATCCTCCAACAGCGCCAGCGTGCCGGGGGCGAGCCCGCGCGTGCGGCGGTCGGTGACCAATTCATTGGCATAGACCCAAGGAAAGCCGTGGCGGATGGCGCGGGCGTTGGCCTTGGGCAATAGGCGCACCACGGGACGTGTGGCAGGCTGCGGGGCGGAGGGGGTTTGGGGCGTTGTCATAGCGCCCCTCGTACTGCGTTCGCGCGGCTGGGGAAAGAGGTTTCGCAAGCCCCGATCGGCGGTCAGTTGCGCGCCCTGCCCCGCCAGCCGCCCCGGCGGCGCGGGGTGGTCAGCGTCGTTTGCCCCTCGCGCAGCACTTGGGTCATCGGGTGATCGGCGGTGGCGCGGTGTTGTTCCAGCAATCGGGTAATGGCGGCGCTGCTGTCGTGTCCGTCGGGCAGGCTCAGGGCCCAGTCGAGAAAGATGCTGCGGCATTCGGCGGCACCGATCCCCTCCATCCGGTAGGATTCGCGGATCAGGCCCTTTGGGTCATCGGGATCGCTCATGCTTCCTCCTGCCCCGCCGCTGGCAGCGCTGCGTCGATGATCTCGGCAGCCGTCGCGTAATCCTCCTGCATCTTGCGCTCCAACGCCGAGAGGTCGTCGCAGGCTAGCACACGGCAAAGGAAGCTTGCCCCCGCCTGCCCCATCGCCCCTGCCTCGATCGGATTGGCCGAGAGCAGCCGCGCGGCGCAGTTCAGGGTCCAAGCGTCGGTATAGGCGGCGGAGAGGGTCGCCTCCCCTTCGGTGTCGATCACCCCTTCGTCGCGCGCGGCGGCAAGGCCCGCGTCGATCTCACGCGCGCCAGTGCCGCCGATGAGCGCCCCCGCCTGCGCGAAAAGTTCGATATCCTGCAATCGGCCCGCGCCGGTCTTGGCGTCGAGCGGCCCGCTGGGGCTTCGGGCGGCGGCAATGCGGCGGCGCATCTTGGCGACCTCGCTCAGCACCTTGTCGCGCGGGGCGGCACGGCCAAGGATATCTTTGCAGAGCGCTTCGACATCACGGCCCAGATCCTCGGCCCCCGCGATCACCCGCGCGCGGGTGAGGGCCAGATGCTCCCACACCCACGCCTGCTCTTTCTGATAGCTTTCAAAACTGGCGAGACTGGTCGCCACCGGTCCCTGATTTCCCGAAGGGCGCAGGCGCATGTCGATGTCATAAAGCTTGCCTTGGGCCATCGGCGCGGTCATCGCGGTGATCATCGCTTGGGTCAGCCGCGCGTAATAGCTGCGCGTGGCGAGGGGCTTGGGGCCATCGGAACTCTCCACCCCATCGGCGTCATAGATCACCAGCATATCGAGGTCCGAAGTCGGCGTGAGCCGCCCGGCCCCGAGCGAGCCCATGCCAAGGATCACCGCCCCGCGCCCCGGCGGCGGGCCATGGCGGGTAGCGAATTGATCGACGACCACGGGCCAGAGCGCCTGCAAAACGGCTTGGGCAAGCTCGGCATACTGCCGCCCGGCGGTGGCCGCGTCGATCAACCCGCGCAGCAGATGCACGCCGATCCGAAAATGCCATTCGCGCGCCCAACGGCGGGTGCCGTCAAGGCGCAATTCATAGTCCGCCTCCCCCGCCAGATGCTGCGCCAGCATCTCGGTCAGTTTGGTCTGGCCCGGCCAGTCCGAGAAGAAATCCCCACCGATCACCGCGTCGAAAACGCCGGAGTTGCGCGACAGATGCGTGGCAAGCGCGGGCGATGTGGCGACGATGTCCACCAAGAGATCGCCCAGTTGCGGATTGGCCCGCAAAAGCGAGAAGAGCTGCACCCCGGCGGGCAGCCCCGCGAGAAAACCGTCAAAGGCCAAAAGCCCCTCATCCGGCTTGGCGGATTGCGCCAGACGGTCGAGCAGCAGTGGCTTCAGCCGCCCGAAAATATCCGCCCCCCGTTCCGAGCGCAGCGCGGGATAGCTGGGCCAGCGGTCCAGCACCGACGTGTCGAATTGATGCGCCGGGCGGGCGGCTTCGGGCTCTTCCCTCGTGGCGGCAAAAAAGCTCTCGATCAGGTCGTGTACGGCTTGCAGACGTTCATGAAGATCGGCATGTAAGTCTTTGACATCCATATCCATCATGGCGGCCAGCCGGTCAAAATCGGCGTCGTTTCGGGGCAGCGTGTGGGTCTGGGCGTCCTGCACCATTTGCAATCGGTGCTCGACCGTGCGATGCGCGCGGTAGTGATCGCCAAGCGTCTCGGCCACCTCCTCGGGCACCCAGCCCTTCTCGGCCAGCACGCGCAATCCCGCCATCGTCCCCCGGGGCCGCAGGTCCGCATCCCGGCCCCCGGCGATGAGCTGCCGGGTCTGGGTGAAAAACTCGATCTCGCGGATGCCGCCCCGGCCCAGTTTCATGTCATGGCCCGGCAGGGTGATCGGGCCGCCCAAGCCCTTGTGCTCACGGATCGCCAGCCGCATGTCATGGGCGTCTTGGATCGCGGCGAAATCCAGATGACGGCGCCAGACGAAGGGGCGAAGCGATTGCAAAAACGCCTCGCCCGCCGCGATGTCGCCCACTGCGGGGCGGGCCTTGATATAGGCCGCGCGCTCCCATGTGCGGCCAAGGCTTTCGTAGTAGCGCTCCGCCGCCTCCATCGCGATGCAGACGGGGGTGACCGCCGGGTCGGGGCGCAGGCGTAGGTCGGTGCGGAAGACATAGCCTTGGGCAGTATTCTCGCTCAGCGTGGCAGACATGGCGCGCGTGCCTTTGACGAAGGCACTGCGGGCGGCGTGGAAATCATCGGGCGCGAAACGGCTTTCGTCGAAAAGGCAAATCAGGTCGATGTCGGAGGAATAGTTCAGCTCCCCCGCGCCCATCTTGCCCATGGCAAAGACGACCATGCCGGCGCAATCGGAAAGATCGTCCATCGTCATGCCCGGCAGCTTGCCGCGTTTGATCTGTGCCGCCAGCCCCGCCCGCAGGGCCGCGCCGCAGGCGGCATCGGCGTAATCCGTCAGCGCACCTGTCACCTCTTCCAGCGACCATGCCCCGCCCAGATCGGCCAGCGCGGTCAGCAGAGCCATGCGCCGCTTGCCCTGCCGCAGCCCATCGGCAAGCCGGTCAGGGGCCAGTTCCGCCGCTGCCGCGCAATTCTCGGCCAGAGCGGCTTCGGGATTGGCCACCGCCGCGCTCAGCCAGCCCGCCTCTTTCTCCAAAAGCGCCATCAAATAGGGCGCGGTCGAGGCCGCAGCCGAGATCATTTCGCGCAACTCCGGCGCGAGATCGGGCAGCAGCGCCGCCGCATCCTGCGCACGTTCGCGGTGGTAGACACGGGGGGAACGGGTGATCCGGGCGGCGAGAGATGGGTCTGTCATGGGGCCAGCTTTGCGGGCTGATCCAAGCGGCGTCAATGGGGGTTGCGGCAGGGCACGGGCTTGCTACGACTTTGGCGCGCGCCCTGAGGGGGCGCGATGCGACAAGGGGCAGAGAATGAGCAAGAGTTTGAAACGGGTCCGCGCCACGCTGGAGGCCGAAGGGGTGACGCCGGAAATCCGCGAAACGGCTTTGGCGCGGACGGCGGTGGATGCGGCCACGGCGCTTGATTGCGCGGTCGACCAGATCGCGAAATCGATCGTTCTGCGCGGCGAAGACAGTGGGGCGGCGCTGCTCTTCATCACCGCGGGCGCGCAGCAGGTCGATCTAGAACAGGCCGCAGCGCTTGCCGGGGAGCCTTTGGGCAAGGCCGATGCCGCGCTGGTCCGAGCGCAGACCGGCTTTGCCATCGGCGGCGTCGCGCCTTTGGGGCATATCACGCCGCCGCGCGCTTGGTTTGACCGCAACCTGCTGCAATTCCCGCTGGTCTGGGCCGCTGCGGGCACGCCGCATCACGTTTTCTGTCTTGAACCGCAGAGAATGGCGCAGCTTTCGGGCGCGCAAGTCGCTGATTTCACTGTCGCTTCCTAAATAATGTAAAAAACATTCACATAGCCCCTTGCGAAACGGGTTCGGCGTTCCGATCTATTCAATGTGAAAGACATTCACATTATCCGAAACGCCCGGGCCGGCGACAGGCCCGTCACGACCGAAAGGCTCAACAATGACGACAGTGACCACCGACCCGACCTATTCCCCCCGCGGCAGCTGGCTGGCCCGGACCGAAGCGTGGATGGACGCGCGTGGCAAAGGCGCATGGATCGCCGCCATGGTCCTTGGCTTCATCTTCTTCTGGCCCCTCGGCCTCGCCCTTCTCGCCTATATGACTTGGAGCAAACGCATGTTCTCTTCGAAATCTTGCAGCCACAAATCCAACCGCGCGATGATGTCGCGCAGCACCGGCAACCGCGCCTTCGACGCCTATAAGGCCGACACCCTGCGCCGTTTGGAGGAAGAGCAGCACAACTTCGAAGCCTTCCTTGAGCGTCTGCGCGAGGCCAAGGACAAGGCCGAGTTCGACCAGTTCATGGACGAGCGTGCCAAGCGGGACGAAACGGCTACAAACGCCTGATCGCACCCTGACCCCCGCCCCCCCGGCATCCCGCCCGGGGGGCCTTTCGCAGGACAAGACATGACCCAGACCCCAGACCCCGACCTACACCCGCAATTCTATGACGGCATCGCTGGCAAGCGGCTGCTGGCTTGGGTCATCGATGTGACCCTTGTCTTGCTCTTTTGCGTGCTGATCCTGCCGTTCACGGCCTTTACGGGGCTGTTCTTTTTCCCCTTCCTGACGCTGGTGGTGGGCTTTGCCTACCGGGTTGCCACGCTGACCAGCGGCTCGGCCACATGGGGGATGCGCCTGATGGCGATGGAGCTGCGCGACCACCGCGACCGGCCCTTTGATTTCATGACCGCGCTTTTGCATACTATCGGCTATTCGCTGTCGATGACGGTCACGATCATTCAGGTCGTCTCGGCCGTGTTGATCTGCACCACCGCCCGCCGGCAGAGCCTCACGGACATGGCGCTTGGCACCGTGCCGGTGAACCGCCGCCTCAGCCGCTAGGGCATCACGCAAATTTGCCCTTGGCGCAGCGGGGGGTGGTTGATAGCATCCCCCGATAAATGCTGGAAGCCCATGCGACATACACTGCCTTTGACACCACAATTCTATGTCACAGCGCCGCAACCCTGCCCCTATCTGGAAGGCCGGATGGAGCGCAAGCTGTTCACCGCCCTTCAGGGCGATAATGCCGCACGCCTGAATGACAGCCTGTCGAGCCAAGGCTTCCGCCGCTCGCAAAATGTTCTGTACCGCCCCTCCTGCGCTGATTGCGCCGCTTGTCTTTCCGCGCGGATCGACGTGGCCGCCTTTCGCCCCAGCAAAAGCCAGCGCCGCATCCTGAAGCGCAACGCGGGGCTGGAACGCCGCGCGACATCGCCTTGGGCCACGGAAGAGCAATATGACCTTTTCCGCAGCTACCTCGACAGCCGCCATGCGGATGGGGGCATGGCGGATATGGATGTGTTCGAATTCGCTGCCATGATCGAGGAAACGCCGATCCGCAGCCGGGTGATAGAATATACCGACCCCGAGGCCGACAATGCCCTCGTCGGCGTCTGCCTGACCGATGTGCTGGGCGACGGGGTGAGCATGGTCTATTCCTTCTACACCCCCGACCGGCCCCGCAACGGGCTGGGCAATTACATTATCCTCGACCATATCGAAATCGCCCGCGCGGCGGGGCTGCCTTATGTCTATCTGGGCTATTGGGTGCCCGGCAGCCAGAAGATGGGGTATAAGGCTAAATTCTCGGGGCTAGAGGTCTATATGGGCGGGCAGTGGCAAAAGTTGCGCGATCCTGAGGGTTTCGTGCCCGACCAGCACCCGCTCAGCAACGATCCCATCGCCGAACAGGTGGCCAATATTACCCTGCCGGATGTCAGCCCGCGCTGAGAAAACCTATTGATTTTGGCACTATTAACGGGCGGCCCCTTGGGCGGCCCGTTTTGCTTTGTGCGATACCGTGCCGGAAATGCAGGAAAGTACGCCACGCCGATCAAATCTTTCCGAAAATAACCAAGATGAGACGCATTGCGAAATAAACCTACAAACAATCCCGCCCGGCGCACAAGATTTTCGCCATTTCTCTGTTGACGCCCCTCTTTCCCCCTCCTAATCTCACGCCACGCTTAAAGGACCCTTAAGATGACCGACCTAGTCATTATTGTAAGACACACGCGCATGGGCCGGTAACGGTAGACCATAATCCTTCCCATGCGCCCCCGTCAGACCGGGGGTTTTTTTATGCCAATCGCAATAACCTGCCTTACGGAGCACCCAAGATGAAACGCCAGATGACCGGAGCGAAAATGATCGTCCAAGCCCTGATTGACCAGGGTGTGGACACCGTCTTTGGATATCCCGGTGGCGCGGTGCTACCGATCTACGACGAGGTCTTTCAGCAGAATTCGATCAAGCACGTTCTGGTGCGCCATGAGCAAGGGGCGGTGCACGCCGCCGAAGGCTATGCCCGTTCCACTGGGAAGCCGGGCGTTGTGCTGGTGACCTCCGGCCCTGGTGCCACGAATGCGGTCACGGGCCTTACGGATGCGCTGCTCGACTCCATTCCGCTGGTGGTGCTGACCGGTCAGGTGCCGACCTTCATGATCGGCTCCGACGCCTTTCAAGAGGCCGACACCGTGGGCATCACCCGCCCCTGCACCAAGCACAACTGGCTGGTGAAAGAGACCGACACCCTTGGCGCCACTCTGCACGAGGCCTTCCATGTCGCCACCCATGGCCGCCCTGGCCCGGTGCTGATCGACATCCCCAAGGACGTGCAATTCGCCACTGGCCACTACGAGTCCCCCAAACCCTCCACCTCGCGCTATCAGCCTCAGGTCAAGGGCGACATGGCCGAGATCACCGAACTGGTCGCGGCGATGGAGACGGCGAAGCGTCCGATTTTCTACACCGGCGGCGGGGTCATCAACTCCGGCCCGGCGGCGAGCCAGTTGCTGCGCGAATTGGTCGATGCCACCGGCTTTCCCATCACCTCCACCCTGATGGGCCTCGGCGCCTACCCGGCGTCGGGTGACAAATGGCTTGGGATGCTCGGGATGCACGGGCTCTACGAGGCCAATATGGCGATGCATGACTGCGACCTGATGATCAACATCGGCGCGCGGTTCGATGACCGGATCACCGGCGTGATCGACAGTTTCAGCCCGAAATCCACCAAGGCGCATATCGACATCGACCCATCGTCGATCAACAAGGTGATCCGCATCGACATTCCGATCGTCGGCGATGTGGCCCATGTGCTCGAAGATCTGCTGAAGGTCTGGAAATCGCGCGGCCGCAAAACCAATAGCGAGGCGGTGGCGAAATGGTGGCAGCAGATCGAAGAATGGCGCAGCATCGACTGCCTCAAGTTCAACCAGACCGGCAAGGTGATCAAACCGCAGCACGCGCTGGCACGGCTCGAAGCGCTGACCAAGGATCATGACCGCTATATTACCACCGAAGTGGGCCAGCACCAAATGTGGGCCGCGCAATACCTCGGCTTTGAGGAGCCGAACCGCTGGATGACCTCGGGCGGCCTTGGCACCATGGGCTATGGTTTCCCCGCCTCCATCGGCGTGCAGATGGCCCACCCCGAGGCACTGGTGATCAATGTGGCGGGTGAAGCCTCGTGGCTGATGAACATGCAGGAAATGGGCACGGCGATGCAATTCGGCCTGCCGGTGAAACAGTTCATCCTCAACAACGAACGGCTCGGCATGGTGCGCCAGTGGCAGGAACTGCTGCATGGTGAGCGCTATTCGCAAAGCTGGTCCGAAGCCCTGCCCGATTTCGTCAAACTGGCCGAAGCCTTTGGCGCCAAGGGGATCATCTGCTCGGACCCCGATGACCTTGATGATGCGATCATGGAGATGATCAACCACGACGGGCCGGTGATCTTTGACTGTCTGGTCGAGAAGCATGAGAACTGCTTCCCGATGATCCCAAGCGGCAAGGCGCATAACGAAATGCTGTTGCCCGGCGATCATGAGACTCAAGGTGTGATCGACGCAAAAGGATCGGTGTTGGTGTAACCCGTTTTCTTTAAAAGAAAACGTCCCGGAAATTGTTGAAGTTTCCGGCGAAGATGAAGAAGGACGAAGACATGGCTGCCCTAAAAATCAAAAAAGGTGCGACCTCGCATTCCGCCTATAACCTACGGCCCAACTTCTCGGATGTGGTTGAAAAACACACGCTGGCCGTGCTGGTCGAGAACGAGCCCGGCGCGCTGGCGCGGGTGATCGGCCTGTTCTCAGGCCGGGGGTACAATATCGACAGTCTGACCGTGGCCGAGGTGGACCACACCGGGCATCTGTCGCGCATCACCATCGTCACCAGCGGCACGCCGCAGGTGATCGAGCAGATCAAGGCGCAGGTCGGTCGCATCGTGCCGGTGCATGAGGTGCATGACCTCACCGTCGAAGGGCCAAGCGTGGAGCGGGAACTGGCGATTTTCAAAGTCGTCGGCAAGGGCGAGCATCGGGTCGAAGCATTGCGGCTGGCAGATATCTTCCGCGCCAATGTGGTCGACAGCACGCTCGAAAGCTTTGTTTTCGAGATCACCGGCGCGCCCGACAAGATCGACGCTTTCGCCGAGTTGATGCGCCCGCTGGGGCTGGCTGATGTCGCCCGCACCGGCGTGGCCGCCCTCGCCCGTGGTGTCTGACACGCGGGGCGTTTAAGCTTTCAGCTGGGCCGCGCGGAATTGGCGCGGTCCGGGCTTGGCGGTAAAGGGGATGATCTGGGCGCCTTGCTGGCGCTTTCCCTCTGCCTCCGGCTCTGCCGCCACGGGGTTATCTTGCCGCAGCGCCTCGGGCAGATGCGAAGCCGCTTTCTCCTGCACCAGCCGGGGGTTGTCCGCGATACGCAGCTTGCGATGTACTGAGACGTCGAACTGCACCATATCGCCCGTGTCAAACCCCGCCCCCTGCCCGACACGGATCGCCGGCTCTTCGTAATAGGCAAGATCGCCTTGATCTTCGCACCAGAAAACCGCTTTTCCGGCGCTATTATCGCTCCACAGAACTACACCAATCATAGTACACCCCGCTTTCGATGTTTGTTCTCCATTCTGCGACAATCGAAAGGGGTGCAACATAGATTAAAATGCAACGTCCGCTTGCATTTTGTGTCGGTTCCAGTAGGGTCAGCTACAAATCAGCGTCAGCTTTGACGCGCCTTCGCGTCAGTCTGTTAACCATCTGGCCATAACGGCTTTTATTCTAAGGCCGCGACGCAAATCAGAACGAGGCTGCATGTCCGCTCCCAACCGCTCCCCCTCTGAACTTCGTAGCATGTTCGGCGCCAATCTGCGCCAGTTGGCAGCGGATTACCCCTCGATCTCTGACCTTGCCCGGCAGCTTGGCATCAATCGCACGCAATTCAACCGCTACCTCTCGGGCGAAAGCTTCCCCCGGCCCGATGTACTGGCCCGGATCTGCCGCTTTTTCGAGATCGACGCGCGGGTGCTGCTGGAGCCGGTAACCGAGATTTCCCTGAACCAAGATCCGATCAACAACAGCTTCTTGCGCGACTTTCTGGGCACCGGGGTTCAGAACGTGCCCGAGGCGGATTTCCCAAGCGGTTTTTACCGTTTCGCGCGGCGGTCTTTTCTGGATCAGGACAGGTTCGTGACCGGCGTGGTTTTTATCACGCGCCATGGCAGCAGCACCTTCCTGCGCGGCTATGAGAGTGCGCCATCGCTGCGCGCACAAGAGCTGCCGACCAACCCGATGGCGCGGGAATATCGCGGCATCGTCTCACGACAAGAGAATGGGGTTTCCATCGTCGTTTCGCGGCGTCGCACGCTGACCGGGTCGTTCAACTACCTCAACCGCGTCGCCTCTTTCGAGAATAACTTTTGGGTGGGCTACGTCACCCGCACCGCCCCCGAAAGCGCCGCGGGCACGCGGGTGACCCGGCTGACCTATGAGTATATCGGCAGAGACCCCAAAACCGTTCTGCCCGCCGCGCGGCAGGCGGGGTTCACCGACATCGACGCGCTGATGCCCTACCACCGCCGCCTGCTTCAGCCCGACGCGCCCTTTAACTGAGCCCCGCTAGAGCTGGGGCGGCTGCGCCTGCGGATAGCCCGTCGCCTCATGCCAACCTTGGGCCAATTGGAGCAGACGCGCGTCACTGCCGCGCCTGCCGATCAGTTGCAGACCCAAGGGCAGACCGCGCGCGTCGAAACCCGCGGGGATGTTGACCACCGGCAGGCCAATCAGGCTGGCCGGGACCACCACCTGCATCCAACGGTGATAGGTATCCAACGGCTGGCCGTCGATCTCAGTCGGGTGCACCTGTTCGACTGCAAAGGGCCAGACCTGCGCCGAGGGCAGCACCAGCACATCGACTTCCTCAAAAAGAGCATCCGCCGCGCGGAACCAATCGGAGCGGATGCTACTGGCACGCTGGATGTCAGAGGCCGAGAACCCCTGCCCCCGTGCGACCTCCCATTGCGCGGCGGGTTTCAGCCCCTCGCGCCGAGCGGGGTCGTCATAGATCGTCCCGAGAGAGGCCGCCACGGCAAAGGACCGCAGGGTGATCCAGCTTTCCCACATGGCCTCCGCATCAAAGGGTGCCGCCAAAGGCGTGACCGCATGGCCGAGGTCGGCCAAGTGCTTCAGCGCCGCCTCGCTATGGTCGATGATCCCCGGCGCACAGGGGAAGGCACCGCCCCAGTCACCCAGCCAGCCGATCCGCTGGGGGGCCAATGCCGCGTCGATCTGCGGCGCGGTGTCGGGTGTGGACCGGGTCAGCGGCTCGCGCGGATCATAGCCCGTCATCACGTCCAGCAGGGCGGCAAGGTCACGCGGGCTGCGCGCCATCGGCCCCAAGGTCGAAAGCTGGTGCAGAAAGAGATCGCCGTCATTGCCCGAAGGCACCGTGCCCCAGCTGGGCCGCATGCCGTAGACGTTGTTCCACCCCGCCGGATTGCGCAGGGAGCCCATCATGTCCGACCCATCGGCAACGGCGACCATCCGCGCCGCGAGCGCCGCCGCCGCCCCGCCAGAGGAGCCGCCAGCCGAGCGACCGAGGTCATAGGGGTTGCAGGTCGCCCCATGCACCGGGTTAAACGTATGGCTGCCAAGGCCAAACTCCGGGGTGTTGGTCTTGCCAATCACAATCGCCCCGGCGGCCCGTAGACGGGCCACCGCCGGGTGATCCCGCGTGGCCGGGGCCGCGCCGAACAGCGGCGAGCCCTGCGAGGTGGGCAGTCCTTCCGCATCCGCCAAATCCTTGATCGCCATGGGAATGCCGTGCAGCCAGCCCTTGCGTGGGGCCGCGTCAGCGGCCTCAGCCTCGGCCAGCAAAGCGTCGCGATCGCGGAGGGAGACGACGGCATTCACCCTGCCGTTCACCGCCTCGATCCGGGCCAATGTCGCCTGCATCAACTCGACCGCGGAGATCTTTCGCGCGGCCAGTGCCTCAGACAGTTCTGAGGCGTCCCAATTTAGCAATTCCATCATGTCCCCCTATTGATCACTGTCATTCCATGAAGGGGACGTCATGGGCTCAGTCGCCCTGCGCCTCGGCCCGGCTTTTGCCCGAGACCGCCAGCGCCAGCGTCGCCCCCATCAACCCGTCGAGATCGCCGTCGAGCACGCCTTTGGTGTCCGAGGTCTCGTAATTGGTGCGCAGGTCTTTGACCATCTGGTAGGGCTGCAGAACGTAGGAGCGGATCTGGTTGCCCCAGCCCGCGTCGCCTGCATTCTCATGCGCCTCGTTCACCAGCGCCGAGCGCTTGTCCAACTCCATCTGATAGAGCCGCGACTTCAGCGCTTTCATGGCGATGTCGCGGTTCTGGTGCTGCGATTTCTCCGAAGAGGTCACGACGATGCCAGTGGGGTGGTGGGTGATCCGCACCGCCGAGTCGGTGGTGTTGACGTGCTGACCGCCCGCGCCGGAGGACCGGTAGGTATCGATGCGGATATCGGAGGGGTTCACCTCGATCTCGATATTGTCGTCGACCACCGGGTAGACCTTCACGGAGGTAAAAGAGGTGTGCCGCTTGGCTGCCGAGTCGAAGGGCGAAATGCGCACCAGACGGTGCACACCGCTTTCGGATTTCAGCCAGCCATAGGCGTTATGGCCTTCGATCTTATAGGTCGCGGATTTGATGCCCGCCTCGTCACCGGGGCTTTCGGCCTGAAGATCGACCTTATAGCCCTTCTTCTCGGCCCAGCGGACATACATCCGCGCCAGCATGCTGGCCCAGTCGCAGCTTTCCGTACCGCCCGCGCCTGCATTGATCTCAAGGAAGGTGTCGTTGCTGTCGGCCTCACCGTTCAGCAACGCTTCGAGTTCCTTCTGCGCGGCCTTTTCGGCTAGCGCCTTCAGCGCGGCCTCGGCGTCAGAGATGACCTCTTCGTCCTCTTCCATCTCGCCCAGTTCGATCAGTTCAAGATTGTCGGCCAACTCTTGTTTGATGCCCTCATAGGTGTCGATGGCATCGACCAGCGACTGACGCTCACGCATCAGCTTTTGCGCCGCATCGGGGTTGTCCCAAAGGTTCGGGTCTTCGACGCGGGCGTTGAATTCTTCCAGCCGGTAGGGCGCGGTCTCCACATCCAGTCGCTGGGCCAGCAATTCCAGCGATTTGCTGATCTGGTCCGCGGTATTCTGTGCCTCTGCGCGCATGTGTGCCTGCCTTTGATAAGTAATGCGGCCCCGAAAACCGGAGCCGCACGAGAGATAGACCAGCCCGCCAGCGGCGGCAAGTGGGGGGCGGCAAAGCGCAGCTTTGCCCCGCCCCCTTTGGCCTGATTAGTAAAGACCGCCCGAGCTCAGCGTGCCAAAGCTTGCCTTGGGGCCAACGGTGGCTTTCTTGCCGGTCGATGTGGTGACCTCACGCGAGGAGGAGCCACCCAATTCTTCGACCAGCGGCAGATCCGCCCCCATCGCAAAGCCACCGTCGAAAGAGATGCCAAAGAGCGGCTCTTCCCCATCGCGGAAACATTCCGACACGACATTGGCGCCGGTGGCGCTGTCGCTCAGCCGCGCACCTGTGAAACGGTCGATCTTGATAAAGCGGCACTGGTCGGGGACTGTGAAGTCACCACCGCCGTATTTCTTGATCGCTTGGCTCATGAAGCGCTGGAACACTGGCGCACACAGCCGCCCACCGCCCGCGCCCCGGCCCATTGGGCGCGGCGTGTCGAAACCGATGTAGCAGCCCGCCACCACGTTGGACGAAAAGCCCACGAACCACGCGTCTTTCTCATCGTTGGTGGTGCCTGTCTTGCCCGCGATCGGAACGGGCAGGTTCACCGCATTACGCGCCGTGCCACGCTCGACCACGCCGCGCATCATGGAGGTCAGCTGATAGGCCGTCACCGGGTCCATCACCCGCTCGCGGTTGGAAATGATCCGCGGCGCTTCGCCGGGGGCGAGGTTGATCTGCTCACAATCGTAGCATTTGCGCTCATCATGTTTGTAGACGGTGCGGCCATAGCGGTCTTGCACCCGGTCGACCAAAGTGGGCTGCACCCGCTCACCGCCATTGGCGAACATCGCATAGGCCGAAACCATTTGATAAAGCGTGGTTTCCTGACTGCCGAGCGCGTTCGACAGCAAGGGCGCGAGGTCGTCATAGACGCCGAAACGCTCCGCATAGCTGCCGACCACATCCATCCCGACCTCTTGCGCCAGACGGATGGTCATCAGGTTGCGCGACTGTTCGATCCCGGTGCGTAGGGGCGTCGGACCATAGAATTTATGCGAGGCGTTCTGCGGTCGCCAAACGCCCTGCGGCGTGTTGATCTCAATCGGGGCATCGACCACGATGGTCGCGGGGCTATAGCCGCTGTCCAGCGCGGAGGCATAGACAAAGGGCTTGAAGCTTGACCCCGGCTGGCGCTTGGCCTGTGTGGCGCGGTTGAACACGCTCGCCTGATAGGAAAAGCCACCCTGCATCGCGATCACGCGGCCCGTGTGCACGTCCATCGCGACGAAACCGCCCTGCACCTCTGGCACCTGCCGCAATGTCCAGCGGATGAATGAGCCGTCGCTGTCCGAGGTCATGCGCCGGACCAAGACCACCTCGCCCACTTCAAGCAGGTCGCCCGCCACCTGAGCCTTGCGCCCGAGAGAGCCGTCATCCAGCCGTTTGCGCGCCCATTGCACGTCCTTGGCCGGAATCCAGTGGCCGTCTTCGTCATCCTCGACGCCTTCGATCCCGATGCGGGCGTCATTGCTGCCGACCTCAAGCACCACCGCCGGATACCACTGGTTCTCCAGATCGATGTCGCGCGGCACCCGCAGGTCCGCAAGTGCTGCACGCCATTTCTCTTCGCTGTCCAGTTGATCGGCGGGGATCTCGAAGCGTGTCCCGCGCCAGATGCCCTGCCCGCGGTCATATTGCTCCAGCTGACGGCGCAGGGCGTTGGCGGCGATGGGCTGCATCTCGTTGTCGATGGTCGCGCGCACGGTCAGACCGCCGGTAAAGAACTCCCCCTCACCGAAATCCTCGCTCAACTGGCGGCGAATTTCGTCGGTGAAGTAATCCCGCGGCGGCAGTTCGGCCTTGAAGCTCTCGAAATCACCGTTCTGGACCGAGCGCAGCGGCTGCGCCACTTCGGTTTCATAGACCGCTTCCGAGATATAGCCGTTCTCTTTCATCTCGCGCAGCACGAAGTTCCGCCGTGCCAGCAGGCGGTCCTTGCGGCGCACCGGGTGGTAATCCGAGGGTGCCTTGGGCAGCGAGGCGAGGAAGGCCGCCTCATGCGGGGCCAACTCGCTCAGCGTCTTGTTGAAATACGTCTGGCTCGCCGCCGCCACGCCATAGGAGTTCTGGCCGAGGAAAATCTCGTTCAGATAGAGCTCGAGAATTTTCTCTTTGCTCAGGGTCTCTTCCAGACGCGAGGCAAGGATGATCTCCTTGATTTTACGCTCGGCCCGGCGGTCGCCCGACAACAGGAAGTTCTTCATCACCTGCTGGGTGATCGTCGAAGCCCCGCGCACATCGCGCCCGCGCGATTTGACCGCATCCACCGCCGCCGCACCGATGCCGCGAAGGTCATAGCCCTCATGAGTGTAGAAGTTCTTGTCCTCTGCCGAGATGAAGGCCTGTTTCACCAGATCCGGAATGGTATTGGCCGGGGCGAAAAGACGACGTTCCTTGGCGAATTCGTCGATCAGACGGCCTTGGCCTGAGTAAATCCGGCTGATCGTCGGTGGCGTGTACTGCGCCAACGACTCATGGCTGGGCAAATCCCGGCCATACATCCAGAACACCGCTCCGATGGTCAAAGCCACCATGCCGACGCTCAGGGTCAGGGTGGTAAAGATCCCCCCGAAAAAGGACAGAACAAATCGAAACACGCGCGCGGACCACCATTGGCTAGAGACAGTTCCGAGCCTATACAGGATGCACCGGCTCGGGTCAAAACACATGGCCGCCAGCGGGGGCGAATCTTCGCCCATCGCCAAAGCAGCCATATCTTTCTAATTTACTTTCTGATCAAAGGCTTGAGCGCCGCGTCCTGATCACGCCATGTCACGATCGCATCCGCCATCGCGCTCACCATCGACGCGCGCCACACCGGATCGCGCAGATTGGTCAGATCGCGCTTGGAACTCAGGAACCCCACTTCGACCAAAACCGAAGGAATATCGGCAGACTTCAAGACCGAGAAACCCGCCCGCCGCAGAGGCCGGCTGTTCAACGGCCCGCCCGCTGCGCCCATGCCCTCGACCAAAATCTCGGCCAGCGGATCTGAGCGCGGCTCGGTCTCTTGCCGGGCAAGGTCCAACAGGATGCCCGCCACCTGATCATCTGAGCCGGTCAAATCCGCCCCCGCGATGATGTCCGACCGGTCATGTCGCGCGGCCAGATGTTCGGTCGCCACATCGCTGGCATCATCGGAAAGGGTATAGACCGTCGCCCCGCTCGCCCCGCCCTGCGACAGGCTGTCGGCGTGGAGCGAGATAAACAGATCGGCCTCAGCCTGATGGGCGATGGCCACCCGGTGCTCCAAAGCCACAAAGATATCCTCGTCTCGGGTCAGCAAAACATCCACACCCTTGCGCCGCAGCGCATCACGCAGGTCGCGGGCGAAGTTGAGCATCAGGTCTTTCTCGTCCAACCCCTCGCGCTGCGCACCGGGGTCGATGCCGCCGTGGCCGGGGTCTAGAACGACGGTGAAACTGTCTTTGTCTGCCACCGCAGGTTTCGGCGGCGCGGTGAGCGCGGTGGTCCAATCAGGGTCCACCGGCGCGCCCGCGGCCTTGGCAAAAACCTCCGACTCGACGACTTCCAAGGTAATCTCAAGCCGCGCCTTGCCACTGCTTGCATCGACCGGCATGCCAATCTCGGCGGGAACCATCGGCTCGGCCAAATCCGCCACCAGACGCGACCAACCGGGCTGAAACGCGCCAAACCGCAGGGCCGAGATACGGCCCGGTTTTCCCAACAGATCTCCCCGGGCGACATTTGACCAATCCGCCTCGCGGAAATCGACGATCAGGCGGGCGGGATCATCCAGCAGAAAAACACGGAAAGGCACCCCCTGGCTCAGCGCCACGGTCAGGTCGGTCTTGCCAAACCAGCGATCACTCACAGCGCTTTCGACCGGATCGACCCGCGCCAGCGCGGTCAATTCCTGCGCCGCGACGGTGACCGGCCCCGCACAGGCCAGCGCCACTGCCAGTCCTCTAAGAATTGCCCGCATGATCGACCACCCTGCCCGTTTTCGCCCTTCTACCACCTGCCGCGCGGCCAAACCAGCACTCAGCGCGCCGCCATGAAGGCTTTGAGCCGGGCGATGCCCTCCTCCATATCCGCCGTGCTGCGCGCATAGGAAAAGCGCAGCGTCTTATGCCCCCGCGCCGGGTCGAAATCGAGCCCGGGGGTCACGGCGACGCCAGCCTTCTCCAGAATTTCCGCCGCAAAGGCGCGGCTGTCATCGGTAAAGCGCGAAACATCGGCATAGACGTAAAACGCCCCATCGGGCGGGGCGATGTCGGTAAACCCCGCCTCTTGCAAACCGGTGATCATCAAATCGCGGTTGCGCCGGTAAACCGCCAGATTGGCCTGCAATTCGTCGTCACAGTCCATCGCCGCCAGCGCGGCGATCTGGCTGGCATGGGGTGCGCAGATGAACATGTTTTGCGCGATCCGCTCGACCACGCGCACCTGATCCTCGGGCACCACCATCCAGCCCACGCGCCAGCCAGTCATCGAGAAATACTTCGAGAAGGAGTTGATTACATAGCAGTCATCGGTGACCTCCAGCGCGGTCACGGCCTTCTTGTCATATTCGATGCCATGGTAAATCTCATCCGAGATGAAGGACATGTCGTTGGCCGCACAGGCATCCGTCAGCGCCGTCAAGGCGGGTCGGTCGAGCATCGTACCCGAAGGATTGGCAGGGGAGGCCACGAGCAAACCGTGCAGGTCTTGCCCCGCAAAATCCGCCGCGACTGGCTGATATCTGTTCTCGGGCGCGGCGGGCAGATCGACGGGCTGCATCCCCAAGGCGCGCAGGATCTGACGGTAGCTGGGATAGCCCGGCGCGCCGATGCCGACCCGGTCCCCGGAATCAAAAAGCGCGGTGAAGGCCAGCAGAAACCCGCCCGAGGACCCGGGGGTGATCACCACCCGCGCCGGATCGAGATCGACGTTATACCATTCGCCATACATCTGCGCGATCCGCGCGCGCAAAGCAGGCAGCCCAAGCGCCACAGTATAGCCCAAGGCCCCCTCACCCATCGCCTTGGCCAGCGCGGCCGCCGCCCCTTTCGGCGCGCCCGTGCCGGGCTGGCCAACCTCCATATGAATGATGTGACGGCCCGCCTCTTCGGCGGCGCTGGCGGCCTGCATCACGTCCATCACGATAAAGGGATCAACGGCGGACCTGGTTGAATTGCGCATGGGCTTGCTCCTACTGTCGGCATGTGCTTTCACCGCGCCTGATGCCGGGCGTCAACCCTTGGCCCCTATTTCGCAGCTTTACCGAAAGGACCGCCCATGTTCGCCCGCCTCCTCGCCCCCGCCCTTGCCGGTGCAGTCACCCTTGCCGCCCCCGCCGGGGCGATGGACCTGACCGAGCTTACGGACGCCGAACGCGCGCAGTTCCGGGCCGAGGTCCGCGCCTATCTGATGGAAAACCCCGAAGTGATCCTGCAAGCGGTGGAGCAGATGCAAAACCGTCAGGCCCAAGCGCAGATGCAGGCGGATTTCGATCTGGTCTCGGCCAATGCTGATGAGATTTTCGACGATGGCTACTCTTGGGTCGGCGGCAACCCGGAGGGGGACATCACGCTGGTCGAATTCCTCGACTACCGCTGCGGCTACTGCAAACGCGCCCATGGCGAAGTTGCCAAACTGCTGGAAACGGACGGCAACATCAAACTGATCGTCAAAGAGCTCCCGATCCTTGGGGAGCAATCGCTGCTGGCGTCGCGCTTTGCCGTGGCGACCAAACAGGTCGCGGGCGATGACGCTTACAAACAACTGAACGATGCGCTTATGGCCTTCAACGGAGCGGTCACCCTCCCCGCCCTCCGCCGCTTGGGCGAAAGCTTCGATCTGGATGTCGCGGCAATCGAGGCCGAGATGGAAAGCGACGCGGTCACGCAAGAGATCGCCCAAACCCGCGCGCTGGCCCAAAAGTTGCAAATTACCGGCACGCCCACCTTCGTCATGCAAGACGAAATGCTGCGCGGCTACCTGCCCTATGATCAAATGATGGCACTGGTAGAAGAAAAGCGCGGCTAAAGATGCGCGCCCTGGCAGTCTTGGCCGCGCTCGCGCTGGCCCAGCCCGCCGGGGCCGATGAACCGTCCGCGCGAGATGCGTTTGAAACCGAACTCCGCGCCGCGATCCTAGCCAATGGCGATGTCATCGCCAAAGCCTTGGCCGGCCCAACGCAGATGCAACGGCATATCCAAAACGACCTGTCTCTGCTCGAACAGCTCGCTCCCGACCTTCTGGGGGGCCACCCCATCGCGCTTTTTACCGCAGAAGACTGCGAAACCTGCGCTGCCGCCGCCAAAGAATTGACCGCGGTCACAAAGCGTTACGGCATCACCTTCATCCAACACGATCTCAGCCACCCCCAGCCCGCCCGCTGGGCCGCCACCCTAGAGCTCATCGACGCCCCCTTCTACGTGCTGCCCGAAATGATCCTCAACGGGTACATGCCGCCCATCGTCCTCGAAAAACACCTCACCCCAAACAAGCTGAAGACCACTCCCCAACCCACTGATTAATAACCCATTCCAACAACAGATAAAGCGCGCCAACCTCCCGGCTCACGCGCTTCCCATCATCTTCATCCTTTTAAAAATACCTCTGCCCAGCCTCTCAACCAACACAGCGCCAGCGGCCCAGCCCCCAACCTACTCAGCCGCCTTTACCGCCTCAGCCTCAATCTGCGCCGCGCGTTCCTCGACCTGCTCGACGATATGGTCAATCATACCTTCATTGCCGAGCTTATGGCTCTGTTTGCCCGCCAGATAGACCATGCCAGACCCGGCCCCGCCACCGGTAAAGCCCACGTCGGTCATCAGCGCCTCGCCGGGGCCGTTCACCACGCAACCGATGATCGACAGGCTCATCGGCGTCTTGATATGCTCCAGCCGTTTCTCCAAGGTCTCGACGGTTTTGATCACATCGAACCCCTGCCGCGCGCAGGAGGGGCAGGAGATGATGTTCACCCCTCGGTGCCGCAGCCCGAGGGATTTGAGAATTTCATAGCCAACCTTCACCTCTTCCACCGGATCGGCGGAGAGGGAGACGCGGATGGTATCGCCGATGCCACTCCACAAAAGGTTGCCCAGTCCGATGGCCGATTTAATCGTGCCCGACATAAGCCCGCCCGCCTCGGTGATGCCGAGGTGGATGGGCGCGTCGGTGGCATCGGCGAGCTGTTGGTAGGCCGCCGCGGCCATGAAAACGTCCGAGGCTTTACAGGAAATCTTGAACTCGTGGAAATCGTTGTCTTGCAGGATTTTGATGTGATCCAGCCCGCTTTCGACCATCGCATCGGGGCATGGCTCGCCGTATTTCTCCAGCAGATGCCGCTCCAGCGAGCCCGCGTTCACGCCGATGCGGATCGAGCAATTGTGGTCCCGCGCGGCTTTGATGACCTCACGCACCCGCTTTTCATCGCCGATATTGCCCGGGTTGATGCGCAGACAGGCGGCACCGGCCTCGGCGGCTTCGATCCCGCGCTTGTAGTGAAAGTGGATGTCCGCAACGATGGGCACCGACACTTCGGGCACGATCTCACGCAGGGCTTTGGACGAGTCCTCATCTGGGACCGAGACGCGCACGATATCGGCGCCTGCGTCAGCGGCGGCTTGGACCTGTGCGATGGTGGCGGAGACATCAGTGGTCAGCGTGTTGGTCATGGTCTGCACGGTGATCGGCGCGTCACCGCCCACCGGCACATTGCCCACCATGATCTGCCGGGACTTGCGACGCGGAATATCACGCCAAGGGCGAATGGAATGAAGCGACATGAAGACACCTTTCGCGGGATCAGGGGCTTTGGCCCCCTACCTATTCAGCCGGGGCCTCATGTGCAATGGGAAGCGGCGGCCCGCGCGTTTAGCTGCCCTGACAGGGCATCGCCGCCAGAGCGGAGGGGTCGAGCGAGCCTTCGAGATCGGCAAACATCCGGCTGAGCGATTGCTCCGCCGTCGGATCGACCGGCTCATAAAGCTCAGCCAGAGCCTGCGCGTGGAGCGGCACGTTGGAGGTCACTGCTCCGCGCGGCCCAACGGGGCCGAAACAGCCATCCGCCATGGCGAAATATAGCGCACCGGATTCGCCCGTCCGAAGGGAGGGCGGCTCTTCAGTGACGGGGACATCCCATGTGTCGCCCTTGTTCATCACGCCTTCGAAAATCACTGTGCCGTCAGCCGCGCGCACTCGGACCCAAGAGGGGTAAGCGGCGACCATGCGCACTTTCTCGCCCAAAGGCTCCACAACCTGCGGTTTGGGCAGGTCGGTATCGGCATTGGCGAGCATCACCGCCTCGTCGATGGCGCTGGTGATGCTGTCATCGCCCTCCGTCGCCTCGGCCACCACGGTGCCTTGCGCGGCGGTATCGGGGCGGTCCGGCGTCGGGAAATTGCTGACAGAGCGCGGGTCGATAGAAGCAATCGGCGCGTCACGCGCCACCAGCACCGGCACGTCGAGCGCTTGTGGGCGATAAAGCCGGTCCAGCGCCTCGCCCCGGGGGCTTTCCACGCTTTGCGGCGCGGCGGAATCGTCTTCTGCGTCAGGCGCGCTGGCCAGTGCCCCATCCAGCGGGTCGAGATCGGAAAGCACGATCGGGGTCTGATCCACCGGGGCCACCTGCACGCGCTGCACCTCTTTCAGCACGGTCCAGCCGCCAAAACCAATGGCCGAGATCAGCGCGATTAGCACCAGCGAAGAGCCAACCGCCCCCGGCTCAATCCGGCTGAGCAACCCGTCGCCCGTGGGCACGAAGGGCGTGTTGGGCCGGGCGAAAAGATCGTCTTCTTTCGGGGACTTGCGGCGCTCCTCAAAGCTCGGCTTTTTGACCACAGAGGCTTCGGCGGACATGCCATGGGCCACGGCAAAACCGGATTCCTTGCAGAAGGCGGCAAAGGCCTGATCGGGGTCCATATTGAGGTAGCGCGCGTAGGAGCGCACATAGCCCGCGATGAAGCCGGGCGTGTCAAATGCGCCGGGATCACAGTTTTCGATTGCGGCGATATAGGAGGCTTTGATGCGCAATTCGCGCTGCACGTCGAGCAGGGATTTACCAAGCGTGGCCCGTTCGCCGCGCATGACATCTCCCAACCGCAATTCGAATGCATCGAACCCTTTGGGTTCGACTGTTTCGTCCTCAGCGGTTCTGGAGGCCCATCGCCCGATCATCAATATGCCCTGTCCCTGTTAGCCTGTAGCTTTGATCCAAACACGCCCCAACGATTCGGATGTAGCCTTTTCTTGACAAAAGGCTACCACAAGACAACGGAAAACACGAATAGCGCTGCGTTAGCCCGCAGCTTCGGCACGATTCAGCGCACAATGCGACCAGAGCACGTCCATCCCCCGGACAAGTGCATCCATCTCTTTAGGCCCATGTACCGGCGAGGGCGTGAAGCGCAACCGCTCCGTGCCGCGCGGCACGGTGGGGAAGTTGATGGGCTGAACATAGATCCCGTGATCTTCGAGCAGCATGTCCGACAGAAGCTTGGTGTGCACCGGGTTGCCCACCATGACGGGCACGATGTGACTGCCATGGTCGATGATCGGCAAGCCTAGCCCCTTCAGCCGCAATTTCAACGCCTTGGCCTGCTGCTGGTGTTTCTCTCGCAGCTCGGGCGCGCGTTTGAGATAGGCGACCGAAGCGGCGGCCCCCGCAGCGACGGCAGGCGGCAGCGAGGTGGTAAAGATGAACCCCGGTGCATAGGAACGGATCGCGTCGCACATCTTGGCCGAGGCGGCGATATAGCCGCCCATCACGCCGTAGGCTTTGGCCAGCGTGCCGTTGATGATGTCGAGCCGGTGCATCAGCCGGTCGCGTTCCGCCACCCCTGCCCCGCGCGGGCCATACATGCCAACCGCGTGCACCTCGTCGATATAGGTGAGCGCGCCGAATTCATCTGCGAGATCGCAGATCTCTTCGATGGGGCCGAAATCGCCATCCATCGAATAGATCGATTCAAAGGCGATCAGCTTGGGCGCGGCAGGGTCATCCGCCTCCATCAACTCGCGCAGATGGGCGACATCATTGTGGCGGAAGATACGCTTGGCCCCGCCATTGCGGCGCACACCTTCGATCATGGAGGCATGGTTCAGCGCGTCGGAATAGATGATCAGCCCGGGAAAGAGTTTGGGCAGGGTCGAGAGCGTGGCGTCATTGGCGATATAGGCCGAGGTGAACAGCAGCGCCGCTTCCTTGCCATGCAGATCGGCCAGTTCGGCCTCTAGCTGCTTGTGATAGACCGTCGTGCCCGAGATGTTGCGCGTCCCGCCAGAGCCTGCGCCGGTGGCGCGCAGCGCTTCTTCCATGGCTTCGATCACCACGGGGTTCTGCCCCATGCCCAAATAGTCGTTGCCGCACCAAACGGTGATATCCTGCTGCGACCCGTCGGGTTTGGTCCAGACGGCATGGGGGAACTGACCATTGCGACGCTCGATGTCGATGAAGGTCCGGTAGCGTCCTTCGTCATGCAGGCGCGCAATCGCCGCGTCGAGCTTCTCGTTATAGTCCATGCGCGTCTCCATCTTTTGGCGCGAACAGGAGGGGGCCCCTCCATATTCAGCTTTTAGAATGATTACAGATCCAAAGCCGAAGCTTCAATCTCTTATCCCGGCCCCTTTGCGGGGCGAACTGTCGCAGGCGCTGCGCGTTCTACGCTCGATTTAAGATTGTTCGCTTGTATTGCCAGCCGCTTTCATGTTTCCAAAGGACCAACCCAGAAAGGGCAGTTTGTTTTGCGCGCCACTCCACATCCCCAGCAGGACCAGCGCCTGCGGACGCTTTATAATTACGATATTCTCGACACCCCGCGCGAGGAGGAGTTCGACGAGATCGTCGAACTGGCGGCTGAGATCTGTGACGCGCCGATTTCAGTGATCAACCTGATCGACAAGGACAGACAGTGGTTCAAGGCCGAAGTGGGTCTGGGTGCGCGCGAGACGCCGCTCGAAACCTCGCTCTGCTCTCACGCGATTCTGGAAGAGCGCTTCGTTGAGATTCCCGACACGCTGAAAGACCCGCGCATGGCCGACAACCCGCTGTGCACCGCAGGCGACGGGCTGCGGTTTTATGCAGGTGCGCTGCTGATTGCGTCCAACGGGCTGCCGCTTGGCACGCTGTGCATCCTCGACACCAAACCCCGCAGGCTGACCGCGCTGCAACGCAAGGCGATCTCTGTCTTGTCCCGTCAGGTGATGAAACAGCTCGACCTGCGCCTTTCCCTGCGCAGCCAAGCGACGCTGATGAGCGAGGCCGACCACCGGGTCAAGAACTCGCTTCAGACATTGTCGGCCATGGTGCGGCTGCACAGCCGCCAGTTGGACGATATGAACACGGTCAATGTGTTGAACGACATCCAGCGCCGCGTCAACGCGATGGCAACGCTCCATGGTGAACTGCAATCCGGGCACGGGCGCGATGAGGTCGATGCGGGCAAATACCTCGACAGGGTCCTGGAGCTTTTGCAGGAAACCGCACCGGGGCATGTCAAAATCAGCTACCGGTCGGACCCTGTGACCCTGCGCTCCAGCGCGGCTTCATCCTTGGGGCTGATCATTAGCGAGTTTGCCGCCAATTCGATCAAACACGCCTTCCCGAATGGCGCGCCCGGCCATATCGAAATCGACCTCAGCCTGCGGGACGGGCATTTCCACCTTGAGTGCAAAGACGATGGCATCGGGGCCGCGAACGAAGGCAAAGGGCGAGCCGACAGCATTGGGCAGACCTTGATGGCGGCGGCGGCCTCGCAGCTCAATGCGCAGGTCGACAGCCAGCTTACCGCCGAGGGCAGCCGCCTCTCGCTCACCTTCTGAACGCGGGCCCTGCGGCCACTGGACACGCCCTGCCCGCCTGATACCTTCGCGCCAAATTCACAAGCGCAAGGAATTATGCCCATGTCCCTCGACGATGTTCTCGCCCGGATCGACAACGATCTGCCCGCCGCCACCGACCGTCTGTTGGACCTACTGCGCATCCCGTCAATCTCGACCGATCCGGCCTATAAGGCCGATTGCGACCGCGCCGCCGATTGGCTGGTGGCCGACCTTACATCCATGGGCGTGGAAGCCGAAAAACGCGCCACGCCGGGGCATCCGATGGTCGTGGGCCATGTCGGCGAAGGTAAGCCGCATCTACTGTTCTATGGCCATTATGACGTGCAGCCGGTCGACCCCCTGAACCTTTGGGACCGCGACCCCTTCGATCCGGCGGTTGAGGAGACGAAGAAGGGCCGCGTGATCCGGGGCCGCGGGGCCGCCGATGACAAGGGCCAGTTGATGACCATCATCGAAGCCCTGCGCGCGTGGAAAGAGGTGAAAGGCGATTGGCCCTGCCGCATCACCTTCTTCCTCGAAGGCGAAGAGGAATCCGGCTCCCCCTCCCTCGTCCCATTTATGGAGGAGAACGCGGAGGAGTTGAAAGCCGATGTGGCGATGATCTGCGACACCGGACTGTTCGAGAGCAAGACCCCTGCCATCGTCACCATGCTGCGCGGGCTCTTGGGCGAAGAGCTGACCGTCACCGCCCCGTCGAAAGACCTGCATTCGGGCATGTATGGCGGCATTTCGATGAACCCGATCCGCGCGCTGAGCAAGGTGATCGCCGCACTGCATGACGACGAGGGCCGCATCACCATCCCCGGCTTCTATGACGGCGTGCCGGACCTGCCCGAGGATTTGGAAGCGCAGTGGCAGGGCCTCGCCTTTGACCATAGCGCCTTCCTCGGCGACGTGGGGCTCAGCAAACCGGCGGGTGAGCAGGACCGCACCCCGCTTGAGATGATCTGGTCGCGCCCGACTTGTGAGGTCAACGGCATCTGGGGCGGCTATACCGGCGATGGCTTTAAAACGGTGCTGCCCTCCGAGGCGCATGCCAAGATCAGCTTCCGCCTCGTCGGCACGCAAGACCCGCTCGCTATCCGCGAGAACTTCCGCAAGATGGTGGCTGAGATGCTGCCCGAAGACTGCACGGTAGAGTTCTCAGGCCATGGCGCCAGCCAAGCCTCGGGGGTGGACATTGGCCATGCGATGTTCGAACCCGCCCGCCAAGCGCTCAGCGACGAATGGCAGGTGCCTGCGGCCTATATCGGCTGCGGCGGGTCGATCCCGATCGCAGGGCATTTCCAGAAGATTTTGGGCACTGAGCCGATGCTGATCGGCTTCGGCAAGGACGACGACCAGATCCACTCCCCGAACGAGAAATACGACATGGAGAGCTTTCACAAAGGCATCCGGTCTTGGGCGCGCATCATTGATGCGCTGACCTAACCCTGCTGGCGATCGGGCCTGCCCGGTCGCCACTATACCGCCTTGGACAAGGCAAAACCCTCGGCACGCGCCATCGGAGCAGCAACTTTGGCCGCAGTGTATGTCTACTGTAGTGAGGGGGAAAGTGGCGCGGTTGACGGGGCTCGAACCCGCGACCCCCGGCGTGACAGGCCGGTACTCTAACCAACTGAGCTACAACCGCGCGATGTGGGCGGAATAGGCCACGGGGCGCGGGGCGTCAAGCGCATTCGCGCGAGAAAATGCGCTTTCTGAACAGAAGTTTTTGCGCGGCATTTTAGGGGGATTTGAAACGAAAAAAGGGACCTCAAAGAGGTCCCCTTTTCAGGCAGCGGTGGCGCGGTTGACGGGGCTCGAACCCGCGACCCCCGGCGTGACAGGCCGGTACTCTAACCAACTGAGCTACAACCG
>NZ_JBIFFO010000046.1:0-5972 GCF_043557115.1 Sulfitobacter sp. 1A13679 | reverse complement strand
GCCTTACAGAAGACCGCACTCGATCACTCGCCAATAGGGTCAAAAAATTCTTGCACTACGGGCGGCAACCACAGAAGAACCTCTTTTGCGGCGGGCGATTTGCTGGCCGAATTGGCAGAGCAATTTCAGGGACTGGCCAAGGAGAAACAGGCGATGCTGGAAATCGAATATGACGAGTTCGACGTTTTCGCCGACCGCGGGCGCTGCAAGCAGATCCTGATCAATCTCTTGGGCAACGCGCTGAAGTTCTCCTCGGCCTCCAGCATTCGCATGCGCGCCAAGCGGGTCGGCGATACATGCCGACTTGAGGTCGAAGACAACGGTTGCGGGATGCCGGCAGAGGATTTGCAGCGGATTTTCCAAGCCTTCATTCAAGCGGAAACAGCCAGCAAAAGCGCTGATGGCGGCACTGGTCTTGGCCTTGCGATCAGCAAAAAACTCGCCGCTGCACATGAGGGGGACATCCGCGTAGAGAGCACCGTTGGCATTGGGACGAAGTTCACCGTCGATCTGCCCCTCTGCGCCTCGGAAATCGCGGCAGAGGAAGCGCTTGTGGCCGCGTGATCGGCCCTTTCCCAATTCGGGGCGGGGCCTCTCCCTCTGAATACGCCGTCGAGCAAGCGAATGCGCGCAGTCTTAATTCAATTGGCACGCCTCAGGGTGCTGCGGCGTGAATAGAGGCGCAAAAGCGCCAATCGTAAAAAGACGCGCCATTTATGCGCGTCATTCATTACCTGAGTTCTTAGCTTGCCGAATAATTGAGCGGTCCATCATTTGCTGCGGCGCGCCGCCATATCGCTGCTTAACTTATATCAAGGAGGCTGAGCTTTTCTGTTCAAAGTTAAGGGGATATGGTGGCCAGAGAGATTGAAGGAAGTTTATAGGGAAGAATATGGGTGGTGAAAGATCGGCGAACGGTAGCGTGTCGAGATCTGCAATTTTTGCGGCATCCCCCCACGGGTATCTCGTTTTAGATACCGATTTGAAGATTATCGACGTGAATGACCGGTACCTATTCATCACCGGGTCAAAAGCGGAGGACCTCGTCGGGAAACATCTGTTCGACGCTTTCCCGGATGACCCTTCCGACGCGACGGCAGATGGCACCAATAATCTGGGCAAGTCGCTTGAGATCGTCGCCGCCACGGGCAAACAGCACCGCATGGCCGTGCAGAAGTACAATATCCCCATTCGCGACAGCGCCGACGGGGCCTTTGAAGAGAAATATTGGCAACCGTTGAACACGCCCGTGTTCGAAGATGGCAAGCTGATCGCGCTGATCCACCATGTCGAGGATGTCACCTCGGAATTCATCGGTCGCCGTGATCAGGCGATACGGCTCAATCTGGCCAAGCAGGTATCGGGGATCGGCTATGGTGAGTTGGACCTTCAGACCGGAACCGCGAATATCTCGCAGGAATTGGCCAGTCTTTTCGGCTATGCCGATACCGAGGGGACAATCCCCATGGCCAAGCTGTTCCGGCGTATCCATCCCGATGATCTGGCGCATGTGAACCAAAGCTTGGGCGAAACGATGGCCAATGATGCCACGGTGAACGCCGATTATCGGATCGTCTTGCCCAATGGGGAAACCCGGTGGCTGAACACGCGCGGCGAAGTCCTTTTCGAACATGACAAGCCCTCGCGGTTCATCGGTGCCACGCTTGATCTGACCCATTCCAAGAAGCGCGAAGAGGTCTTGCAGAAGACCCTGACCGAGCGTGACAAGCTTCTTGAGCAGAAGGAAACGCTGCTTGGCGACGTGAACCACCGGATTAAGAACAGCCTGCATCTGGTGTCGAGCATTCTGCGTCTCGAAGCCGCGTCGGTGGACGATGCGTCTGTCAAACACAGCCTGCAACAGGCCTCGCTCCGGGTGCATGCGGTAAGCTCGGTCCATGAACTTATCTATAAATCGCATAACGTTACCCATGTGGATGTCGGTGAATACATCCCGCAGCTTGTCGATTTCCTTTCAGCCAGTACCGAGACCGATAGCAAGCAGATCGAGACTGTCGTCGACGCGCCGTCGGTCACCGTGCCGACCGATTTGGCCATCAACCTTGCGCTGCTGATCAATGAGCTTGTGACCAACGCGCATAAACATGCCTTCGTCGCGCGGGAACAGGGCAGGGTTGATGTTCGTTTGCATCAAGAGGGAGACCTTTTGACGTTAACGGTGTCGGACGATGGGATCGGCAACGCGGAGAGTGTAGGTGGGGTCGGTCTCGGTTCGAAGATCGTGGCGGGCATTGTCGGCCAGCTTGGGGCGACGATGGATAAGAGGGCAACAGAGCATGGTTATTGCGTTGAAATTGAGGTTCCCATGCCCGCCGGGTGATGCCCGGTGAATATTCTGATTGTCGAAGACGAATTTTTGATTGCCTTGGACCTTCAGATGCAGCTCGAACAGCTTCAACATTCCGTCCTTGGTCCGGTCAAGGATTTCGCGACCTGCCGGGAAGTGGTGGCGCAGACCCGGCCCGATCTGGCCTTCATGGACCTGCGGCTCGCCAATGGCGATTCCGGTGAAGAGGTGGCGCAGTGGCTGCTGGCAGAACACAACATCCGCTGCGTCTTCATGAGCGGCAATCTGGACGATCTCACCCAGCAGCGGCTACGCGCGCTTGAGCCTGTCGCCATGCTTGGCAAACCGACCTTCCCGCACCTAATCGCCGCGGCGATCGAGGATTTTTCGCGCGCGTAGGTGGGGAGGGCCCAAGTGTGAAAGAAAGTGGCGCTCCCTGAAGGATTCGAACCCTCGGCCTGCCGATTAGAAGTCGGCTGCTCTATCCAGCTGAGCTAAGGGAGCACTCGGCCGCTTATAGGGGCAAGCCTCGCCCTGCATCAAGAGGAACCCGACGCGGGCCGGGTGGGTTGAGCCGTCATCGGACATATAACCCAAAGGAGGAAGCCATGTATCTGCGCAATATCCTACTCGGGGCCGCTTTGGCCACAACAGGCGCCGTGGCGGCGCAGGCCGAAAGCCATATGCAAACGGCGGCGACGGCTCAGGTCGCGGGCAATTCTAACGATATCTCGGGCAATGTTTCGCTGAACACGACCGCATCGGGCCGCACCTTGGTCAAGATCGACGTGACCGGCGTGCCTGCGGGTACCCACGGCGTGCACCTGCATGAGACCGGTGATTGTTCGGCCGAGGATTTCAAATCCGCCGGTGGCCATATCGCGGGGGACCGCAAGCACGGTGTGCTCGTCGAAGGTGGGCCGCATCCCGGTGATATGCCCAATATGGTCGTGGGTGAAGATGGGGTGCTGGAAGCCGAAGTCTTTCTCGACCTGCTCGATATTGAGACCATGATCAAAGACGATGACGGCGCGGCCTTCATCATTCACAGCGGCGCAGACGATTACGAATCGCAGCCATCGGGCGACGCGGGTTCGCGTATCGCTTGTGGCGTGTTTGAGGCGTCGTGATTTGATGTGAAGTTTTGGCACCTCCGTCCCGGCTATCGGGGCGGGGGTGTCGATTCGATGTATAGAATAGGCGTGCAGCGTAGGCTTTGAAGAATCGAGCGACACACTTGCGGGGGCACATCGATAATCATGGAAGGTTAATGGTGCGCCTGGAGGGAGAGGACTTGAACTCCCTGATTGAGGCTCTCCAAGAGTGGGAATACCATCTCGCCCGTTCGGACTTTAAAAGTCTGAGGTGCGAAGATGACACATTCGCGCCATGAATTCAATAACATAGCCAAGTCAGAGGCGAAGAGGGCTGGTTATCCACCGCCCTTCTCCCTGCGTCTGACCTATGAGGAACGGGCGCGGCTGGATGCCGAACGGGGCAGCAAGACCCTCGCCACCTACATCCGAGAGCGGCTTTTCGGTGCTGATGCTGCACCGCGCAAGAGGCGTGGTAACAGCCCCGTGCAGGACAAGGAAGCCCTTGGCCGTATGGCGGGGGCACTGGGTCAATCTCGGCTGTCCCAGAACATGAACCAGCTCGCCAAGGCGGTGAATACGGGTTCGCTGCCCGTCACGCCTGAGACCGAAGCGGAGATCAAAGAAGCCTGCCGCGAAATCTCTGAAATGCGAGCGGAACTCTTGGCGGCTCTCGGCAAAGTGCCAGGGAGCGAGCCATGATCTTGAAAGCCAAAGAGCGCGGCAATGCCCCGCAGCTCGCCCGTTACCTGCTGGCGATGCGGGACAACGACCATGTTGAACTGCATGATGTGCGCGGCTTCATCAGTGATGATCTGGTCGAGGCATTCGGCGAAGCCGATGCCATTGCGCGGGGAACGCGCTGCGAGAAGCATCTGTTCTCGATGAGCTTCAACCCGCCCGAGGGCGCGAATGCGTCCATCGAGGACTTTGAAAAAGCCATTGAGCAAGTCGAAGCCAAGCTTGGGCTGGAAGGCCAGCCCCGCGCCATCGTCTTCCATGAGAAGGACGGGCGGCGACACGCTCATGCCGTCTGGTCGCGGATAGACAGCGAGCGGATGCGAGCGCTGAACCTGAACCATTACAAGATCAAGCTGCGCGATGTGTCGCGCCAGCTCTACATAGACCACGGCTGGGCGATGCCGCGCGGCCTGGAAGATGGCCGTCTGCGCGATCCTCTCACCTTCACGCACGAAGAGTGGCAGCAAGCGCGGCGGGCTGGCCTTGACGCGAAGGAGCTCAAGGCTGTCTTCAAGACTGTCTGGGAAACATCAGACAGCCGCGCAGCTTTCGAACAGGCGCTCAAGGAGCGCGGGTTCTGGCTCGCCAAGGGTGATCGGCGCGGCTTTGTCGCGGTCGATTATCGCGGCGAGGTCTATGCCGTTGCGCGCTACAGCGGCGTGAAGGCAAAGGACGTGGAAGCCAAACTCGGCGATCCGCAATCCCTCCGCTCGACCGATCAAGTAAAGGCCGAAATCGCGGACGGCATGACCGCCAAGCTGCAAGAGTTCATCAAGCAGGCCGAGCGGGACGCGGCGCGGCGGTCTTTGCAGATCGACTTCCGCAAGGCAGAGATTGTCGGGCGGCATCAGGAAGAGCGCCGCCAGCTTACCGAAGCCCATGAGAGACGCTGGCAGGCCGAAACCCGCAAGCGGGCGGAACGTCTGCCGAAGGGGTTCTCGGGAATTTGGCATCGCCTGACAGGCAAATATGCCAAGGTCAGAGCGCAGAATGAACAGGAAGCGCTGCAAGCCCTGCACCGCGACCGCGCGGAAAAGGACGCGCTGATCTTCAAGCAGATCGAAGAGCGGCAGGCGATTCAGCGTGATATCCGTGCGCAGAGGGAAGCGGCTCAAGAAGAGCTGCTACGGCTGCGCGAGGATGTAGCGCACTATATGCGTGATCATCGGCATGATCCCGATCACACGTCCACGCGCAAACGCGAGAAAACCCGCGAAAAAGAAGGCCGCAAGCGCGAACGCGCCCCGCGCCCGCAGCGCAGACGCGGCTTCGAGCCCTAGCGCGCCTTAAACATTCTTAATATTGCGCAAGTCGCTGTAAGAAAAAGCAAAGACATTTCAGGGCTAATATTAATGTAAACAAAGCCGATCAGAGAAATCTGACCGTCGAGATAAACTTGATGTCCCCAGAAAACACGCTCACCGGCAGTTAGGCCGTCGCTTTCTGCGCGCAATATTTCTCGGATGTTATTAGCAATCACTAGCAACGCAGCATTTCCGACCGCGAGCCAACCTGAGCGAACCAGGGCATTGCTAACACATAAGATCACACCGAAAAGTATGATTGCAGGTAGATAAACTTGCTGGGGCAAGAGATAGTAAGGGAAAAGCAACCCAAACCCCATCGAGCCATACAGTGAGTACACAAGAGTGTGCGCAAGAGAGGAGCCATCCTTAATCAGCAAGCTTAAAAATGTGGAAAGCCAAAAAGCAAATGCCGCCAAGGCAAAGCTCTTCGCTATTAATAATAAACGTAAGCGGTGGCCCGGAGTCACGTTGTAGGGTGTGATCCGCGCTGCGAGAACGAACGCATCTTATGACGGGGAGTGC
>NZ_JBIFFO010000045.1:0-6270 GCF_043557115.1 Sulfitobacter sp. 1A13679 | reverse complement strand
GAGCCGAATGTCGTCTTCGGCCCGAATGTCACCGTGGAATCCGGCAGCACCATCCGCGCCTTCTCGCATCTCGAAGGCTGCCATGTCTCACGCGGCGGGGTCGTCGGCCCCTACGCCCGGCTGCGCCCCGGCGCGGAACTGGCCGAAGACGTGCGCATCGGCAATTTCGTCGAGGTGAAGAACGCGCAAATCGCCGAAGGGGCCAAGGTCAACCACCTAAGCTATATCGGCGACGCCACCGTCGGCGCGCGAAGCAACATCGGCGCGGGCACGATCACCTGCAATTATGACGGGGTGATGAAGCATCACACGACCATCGGCGCTGGCGCTTTCATCGGGTCCAACACCATGCTCGTGGCCCCGGTGACCATCGGCGAGGGTGCTATGACCGGCTCGGGCTCGGTCATCACTTCGGACGTGGAGCCCGAAGCGCTGGCCCTGTCACGCGCACCGCAGGTCGAGAAGCCCGGCATGGCGCGCAAAATGTTCGAAATTTTAAAGGCCAAAAAGGCAAAAATGCAGAGGGGCAGCTAATAATGTGTGGAATTGTTGGGGTGCTTGGCACCCATGAAGTCGCCCCGATCTTGGTAGAAGCACTGAAAAGGCTGGAATATCGCGGCTATGACAGCGCGGGCATCGCGACCCTGAACGAAGGCAAGCTTGAGCGCCGTCGCGCCTTGGGCAAGCTGGTAAACCTCTCGGACGCGCTGGTGCATGAGCCGCTGGCGGGTAAGTCGGGCATCGGCCACACCCGCTGGGCCACCCATGGCGCGCCGAGCGTCACCAACGCCCACCCGCATCAGGCGGGACCAGTGGCCGTGGTGCATAACGGGATCATCGAAAACTTCCGCGAATTGCGGGCTGAACTGGCCAAACATGGCGCGCAATTCGTGTCCGAGACCGATACCGAGACCGTCGCCCTCCTGACCCAGCATCACATGGCGCAGGGCGCAGGCCCGGTGGAGGCCGCCAAACAGACGCTTGCCCGGCTCGAAGGCGCTTTTGCGCTGGCTTTCCTTTTTGACGGTCACGACGACCTGATGATCGCGGCGCGCAAAGGCTCTCCCTTGGCCATCGGCTATGGCGAAGGTGAGATGTATGTCGGCAGCGACGCCATCGCGCTTGCCCCGCTGACCCATCAGATCGCCTACCTCGAAGAAGGGGATTGCGCGGTCATCACCCGGACCTCGGTCGAGGTCACCGACCGCAACGGGGCGCTCGCCAACCGCGCGATCAAATCCGTGCAGATCGACAATACCCGCATCGACAAGGCGGGGCACAAACACTTCATGGCCAAGGAAATCGCCGAGCAACCCGGCGTGATCGGCGCGGCCATCGGCCATTACCTCACCCCCGAGGGTGAGATCAACATCAGCGCGCAGGACATTGATTTCACGCAGTTTGACCGGATCCTCATGGTCGCCTGCGGCACGGCCTCCTACGCCTGTTTCACCGCGAAATACTGGTTTGAGCAGATCGCCCGCCTGCCGGTCGAGATCGATGTCGCCTCGGAATTCCGCTACCGTGAACCGCCGATCCCGCCCCGCACGCTGGCGGTCTTCGTCAGCCAATCGGGTGAGACTGCCGACACGCTCGCCGCCCTGCGCTATTGCGAGGGCAAAGCCGCGCGTATCCTGTCGGTCGTTAACGTGCCCGAAAGCTCCATCGCCCGCGAAAGCGATCTGGCGCTGCCGATCCACGCCGGTGTCGAAGTCGGCGTAGCCTCGACCAAAGCCTTCACCTGCCAGTTGGTCGTCCTCTTCGCGCTGGTGCTCAAAGCCGCGCGGGACCGGGAGGTGATCAGCACTGATGCCTTCGCCGATCACATCTCAGCCCTCCGGGGGCTGCCCGCGACCATCAGCACCGCGCTTGAACAAAACGACGCGATGCAGGAGGCCGCGCTCAAGCTCTCCCATGCCCGCGACGTGCTGTTCCTTGGCCGGGGCCAGATGTACCCCCTCGCCCTTGAAGGCGCGCTGAAACTCAAGGAAATCAGCTACATCCACGCCGAAGCTTATGCATCGGGTGAGCTGAAACACGGCCCCATCGCGCTGGTGGATGAGCATGTGCCGGTGGTCGTCATGGCCCCGCGCGACGCGCTGTTCGACAAGACCGTCAGCAACATGCAAGAGGTCATGGCGCGCAAGGGCAAGGTGATCCTGATCTCCGATGCCAAAGGTCAGGCCGAGGCCAATGACGGGGTCTGGTTCAGCATCGAGATGCCCCCGGTGCCGGATGCGCTGGCGCCGATCCTCTATGCGGTTCCAGCGCAATTGCTGGCCTATCACACCGCTGTGGCGAAGGGCACGGATGTGGACCAGCCGCGCAATCTGGCGAAATCGGTGACGGTGGAATGAGAGAGACGTGATGAATTGAAAGCGAGGAAAACCCGAGAACAAGGTGCTGAAGCTGCGACAAGTACAAGTTCTGCAAAGGCAATTACGTTCAACTGCGGAAACCGTGCGGCAGATAGGCGTGACGGTTCAGTCCTGAACACCACTACTTCTCGGAAGATTACCACCCATTAAAGTTGAACCAAACGCCATGATAAAATATCCAAAAAGCCCTAATTAAACATGAAACCTGGCAAGAGAAATAGGATCACTTAGGTGTTCTGAACGAAGGCTAGCAGTTTGGGGATGGCAGTGCGCGGGTGAACCTCAACTAGGAAATCGCGACAGCCGCTCTTGGCGCTTAAAAAACTGTCTAACTTACAAATTCGGTCGATGCAGTCTGCAAATGCTTGTGGGTGTCCAGCGGGAACAAACCACCCAATTCCAGGATGTTCTTGAATTGAAAGTTCCAGCTCACTGCCTTTATCTCCCATGACAACAATAGGTTTGTAGTTGGCCACGCTGAAGTACGCTTTGCTTGGAACACCGAGCCCGTACATCCCAGGCCGCAATGTCACCAGAGATACATCACATCGCTGGAGAATTCTATTTCTATCAACGAATGGAACACTTGAATATAAGCAAACTCGAGAATCCGTAGCCAACGCCGGATGGCTGTTTAGCACTTTTGCTATAGAGCCGGACCCATAAAAATCAAACCGAGCGTTTTTTGCTGTCGACAGCGATATCCCATCGAGAACGTACTCTAAGCCTTGTAGCCTTCCTAAATTCCCGAAATATTGAAACACCACGATATCTTTGCCTTTAGAAGGTTCGATCTCAGATGCGCTTTTAGAAGTAGGAACCCAGTTCGGCACATACAGAATTGGCACCGATCCGCTAACCTTGCTATCTAAGCGTTTTCTCATGTCTCTGCCGATAACTACTATCCCGGTCGAGGAGCGATAGGCTTTTTCAAATAATTTAGAGGCGATTCTGAAGATTGCCGAATTTGAATTCAAAAAACCGGCAGGAATAGCGTTGTCTGGAAATAGATCGTGTACTAGGACAAATAATTGGATTTGTTTAATTATTTTAATTGCGGACATAATCAAAGGTAAGCTAGCCGGGTTCGTTCCACAAAGCACTTTTGCACCTCTAGGTATTTTCCAGAGGCAAAGACAGAAAAGAACAAGCGAAGCCACGAACTTTCTTAGCGTCTTTGGCAAGTTCGCAAACTGAGCACCAGGAGAGATTACTTCCACGGGGCTTCCTAATTTCTCAGCTTCTTCAATGAATATTGACCAGAGGTACCCAGTAGAATTCATCTCCTTCTCCGCGAACTCTGTGACTACGTAAATAACTTCTGATTTTTCTTGCATTAAAAGCCTCAACTTCTCTGTGATCCCGCCCCAAGTACTAGGCATACTTTCTCAATGAGAGAAAGTTTGCGGATTAGACTTGGGTATTGATGATTTCCTCCGGACGCAAGCATTTTGGAGGCGATATGAACTGCCACAGAATTCACACTCCGCAGCTGATCAACTTCCGGAACAACTGACGTGCTCCCCTGAGAAGTCCGGTTTTTTAAGTTAGCCTGTTCTCTCAAAAGGAGACAGACGATGAAGAGAAGCCGTTTCAGCGAGGAGCAGATAATCGTGATATTGAAGGAGCATCAGGCTGGGCTTGGCGCGAAGGAGCTTTGTCGCGAGCATGGCGTCAGTGATGCGACGTTTTATAAATGGCGATCCCAGTATGGCGGCATGGAAGTGTCCGACGCGAAGAAGGTGAGAATGCGAAGCTGAAGAAGCTCCTGGCGAAAAAAATGATGGATGTCTCAACGCTCAAGGAGATGTTGGGAAAGAACTTTTGAGGCCCGGTTCACGCAGAAGCGCGGTGACCTGGGTCATGACAGAGAAACGACACAATCAGAAGCGGGGGTGCGCCTTGGCTGGGATCGACCCGCGTGTTTATCGGCGCACGTCGAAGCGGTCAGCGGATACTGATCGACGAGATCGGTTGAAGGATCTGTCGTCTGAGCGGCGGCGGTTTGGCTATCGTCGTCTGCACATCCTGCTCAAACGCGAAGCAAGTAAACTGGAAAAAGCTGTACCGGTTTTACCGCGAAGAGGGATTAACAGTCCGTAAACGTGGCGGTCGCAAGCGTGCAGTGGGCACCCGAGACCGATGGCGATCCCGCAGGGGCCAAACCAACGGTGGTCGCTCGACTTTGAGTCCGACAGCCTGTCCTGCGGTCGCCGGTTCTGCATTCTGACCATGATCGACGACTTTAGCCGCGAATGTTTGGCTGCCGTGGTCGACACATCGCTCTCAGGCGACCGTGTGGGTCGGGAGCTGGACCGCATTGCTGAGATGCGCGGCAACCCCTGCATGGTGGTCAGCGATAACGTCCTATGTCGGGAACTTCCGGCTGTTTAGATCAGCAGGTCATGGGGCATCCGGCAAACCGGATGCCCTACAATCCTTGCCCAGACGGGCTCTGCCGTCAAGAAATGATCTCTTCCATAGCAAACACAGGGTACGCGCGATGGCGGCCCTCACCGTCCTCAATACGAGATTCCAAATCCCAAGCAGAAGGCCCGAACATTATCTACGAGGTCAGCGAACTGCCTCCACGACTGCTACAGAGAGAGGTCCTTCCGCCTGGGCTCACCCCCTCGAAGAAGGGGCGATAGGGTTCGCCGTGTTTGACCACGGCGTGTACGGTGCGCGCCATCTTTGCTGCGATTGCGGTGTAGGCCTTGCGACGCAGATGGGCATTGTGACGGTCTTTGGAGATGTAGCGCTCGAACTTGTCGCGGAAGCTGTTGGTCCGCTTCAGTACTGCGGTCTGGCCGGCCATCCAGAGCGTGCGGCGCAACCGGGCATTGCCGTACTTCGAGATCCGGCTCTGGCCGCGGAACATGCCCGACTGCACGGTGGCAAGGTCCATGCCGCAGAACTTCAGAAACTGCCGGTGATGGCGAAAACGACGCAGGTCACCGGCCTCGGCCAGGATGGTCATGGCGTTGATCGGGCCGATCCCGGGAATGGTTGTCAGCAGCTGACAATCGGGGAGGTCCGAAAGTAATTCGACGGCCCGCGCCTCAATGATATCGCGCTGTCGGATCAGGCTTCTGCCTTCAGCCAACACCAAGCGGAACATGCGGACAGCGTCAGAATCCGGCTGAACTGGCAAGCCCACCGAGCCAACGGCCGTGGCATAAATATCTGAAAGCAAACGCTCTTTGGACATTTTGCGTCCAACCACTTTCCATGCATCGGCAATGAATGCCTCCCGGCTCATCGCCGTGATCATATGCGGGGTTGAATACTTCTCGAGGAAAGCCAGGAACCAGTCGGTTCTCGAATTCCGGTGAAATCGTTCGGCCTCGGGGAAGTAGAGCGGCAGATAATGTGTCAGGATGCGATGCCACAGCTCGGTCTTCGAACGGGAGACGATCTCATGGGTCTTTGACAGTTCCTGAATGTCGGCGGTCCCGGTCACCAACGGATCGTGAAAGAACTGAACCGCGCCGATCTCCAGCATATGCAGGATGACCTGGGCGTCCTTAGGATCGTTCTTATCCCAACTGTTATGCAGAGCTTCTCGCGTTCGCGCCAGACCGACGGAGGACACAAGCTTCAACTCGAATCCGGCCTGTCCGAGATGGTGAGCCAAGACACGGTGGTAATTGCCGGTCGCTTCAAACCCGATCCGCACCGGCAGGTCGTAGCTGGCGAGATTTATGGCTAAGCGCTGAAAATCTTCCAGCGCGTTCATGATCGTCATGCGGCGGCGGCGCTTCTTGCCGGGAATGCTGATCAGCACCTCATGTCGATGCTTGGATATGTCGATGGTAAGCGGCGGCTACGTAGCACTTAGGATCAGCTTGACGGCTGGAAATTCCACGGAAGTAGGTCGTCGATGCGATTG
>NZ_JBIFFO010000044.1:0-6506 GCF_043557115.1 Sulfitobacter sp. 1A13679 | reverse complement strand
CTTCGCCTTGAACTCTGCCGAATAGCGTTTCCGTTTGGTCATTTCTGTGCGTTCTTCCTCAGGCGCTACAGCTTAACACCTGGTCCGAAATCCCGCGACCACCTCTGGGCGATATGGTCATCCTTTTCAAAACCTTAACGACGGGTCGCGGGGCGTACTGGGCGCTAATCTTGCGGGCCGTTTTGCTGGCTAATGGGTGAAAGTTCCGATCTATGCACATGTCGCGCAATTTGAGATAGGGTTCACCTGGTCTCGGTCCCCGCGGCTTCCGACGGATCGGCTCCGGTTGATTCAGAAAGGCTATTCACGATCATCTGGCGGGGGAAATGGCTGATTGGCGTGGGAGGCCTTACCGCGTTGTTGATAGGGGAGCGGGTCAGCAGTATCGCTGCAACACTACTTTTCGGTGCTTTCAAATGCCATTCCGGGGCATTTGTCGATCGAGCATCAAATGTATGGAAGCGCAATTAAAGGTAACAGTCAATTCTCAGTCTACCACCAGCCCAAATACTGAAAATCAGACGCAGATTTCGATACTAAAAAAGCCAATCGCGATCTAATAGTCTCCACCCGTCACCGGGGCCAGCCGGGGATCAGTTCCTGCGGGAGAAACCTCAGGGAGTTTAATATCGACGTCAGGAACCAAACTCGCCTTCTTCTTGCTCTCGGCGGAAACATCTGCTCCCCCTGGTAGGGATAAGCTTTCGATAGAACCGTCTTCGTTGGCGGGTTCGCTGATCGCATTGCCCATTTTCTGATAAATTTCGGTTTCATCGGTCCCTGCTTCAGGAGGTGCGAGAGACTCGCGTGCATTTTGTTCGGTGTTGATACGCAATTCTTGTATCGCTTTAGTCAACCCCTTGACCGAAATAGGAATCGCAAATTCCCGGCCTTGCCCCGGCAAGAATGGCGCAACCGAAATTGCTTCAGCTGCGAGCAGTAAATCTATAAAGGCATCGGTCGCGGATATTTCAACAAGACACCCCTGCTGCGTACACCGATTAATCGTAAAGGTTTCCTCGATATCATCGACGCGCAGTTTCATGCCGCTCTTGATATCTATTCCGAGCGGAAGGGCGATTTGTAGACGTACCGTATCATAGCTTGGGAACGCGGCCGTTACAACGGCGGCAATCCGTTGGCCGTTGCCTACGGCTACTCTTTGATACAGTTGACAAGTAGTCATTGAAGCGGTTCGTGCGGGATCAAAGCACTCAATCACCCAATCTTCAAATTGTTTTTTGGATATCGGCTCAGGATAATACAACGTCTGAGATTCTGCGGGAAAAGAAGGAAGAAGCATAGAGATAGAAGCTAGTACCCCTATCGCAGATTTGGTGGCTTTATCCATCATCCGCATAGCTCACTATTACCCATTCATCGCACCGCGGCGCATCGCCGTATAGGGATTTATTCTTGAGAGAGCTTCCGACCCGGCTGCCGGGTCCGCGAATTGCCAAAGATTCTTAAGTTCTCCTTCCTTAATCATCTCGAAAACCGCAAGCTCAATAGCTTGACGGACAGCTAATCCAACGGGCTCGTTTCGAGAAAACCCCGTTTCAAACTCAAGTATACGATCCGTCGAGACGAACTTGAAGACCCCTGCTTGAACGAGCGCTGAATAGACAATCTTATTAGTCGTGACTGACGTTAGCACTTCTCCTGTTGCGACACTCACTGCGCGCAAAGCAACTGAGACCTCGTCGCGCCGATACTCGACGGTTTCCCCTATTCCGAGCATTCTCGCGCCGATACCGGAGGTTTGAACATTGCTATCATAATTTACAATGCCGCCTTTTAACAGAATGCCAGCGAAGCGGATCGGAGGGAGCAGCGACCGCTTCGCACCTCGAAATTGTGTGTTAGTTTGGTCAATCAGGCTCCGCTCGGACAACAAGCTCTGAACTTCGGTTCGCTCCACAACATTGAACCAACTATCGTTACCGACCTCCGTCAGGATGTCGACCAAAACCGCTGCGTTACCTTGACCAACTGCCTTGGAGAAACTAGAGAAATTTTCGTTTTCTCTTTGCTGCCCGGTCAGGTCCTCGAAAGAATAGACGGCGACATCAATGCGTTCGCTAGGTGGCGGAAGTGTTAGGAGCGCCAGTCCAGTCTGCGTGCGCTGTTGAATCGTTGGAGACACCACATCTGGATCGGCGAGCCCCCCCACGCGAGAGCAAGCGCTAACAAGACCCAATGCTGCGATCAACAGAAGCTTGCGACCTACGAAAAATTTAGTCTGCATAGCATCTATTCTCATTAATTTGAGGGAAGTGAAAGTGACATTGCAGCTTGGGTATCCTCACTGCTATTGTCACCGCCGCCTAAGCCGCCGAGATCAATCGAGATAGGAGGGAAGGTGATCTGCGGAACGCCACCACCACCCCCGTCAGCGCCACCGCTGGCCACGAATTCATTCTGTGCGTCGGCGAGACTAAAGAGATACCCGAAGAGGTTAGGGTCACCTCCAAGACCGGGAGACTGAAATTGGAAGACAAAATTCTGAGCAAATGCAGCAGAGTTGGTGCAAATCGCGCCGAATGCGATCAGAGAAAGGGCAAGAGCTTTAGGGTTTTTTGATCGCATTTAATCCTCCTTAGTTCAGACGGATCACAGTTCCAGGGGGCGCATTCCGAATGATGATGCCGCCACTGTATTCAGTACCCGCCTGACCGTAAACAACTTTTGTCTTTATCGAATCTACAAGTCCTACGGCTACTTCGAGTTGTGCCCCGATCTGAGCCGTGGAGACAGTGTTCTCCTTTCCACCAAAAATACCCACTACAGAGAAATTCTGTTGCCCTAACTGCACTTGCGATATGTCGCTTTCCGGCGACTCATCGATTATAGCGTATGCCTTATTCTGCCCCCCCTGTTGCAGCGTTGCAACGTTTGACCCTGGGCTACGCGTGATAAAGGTATTGGCAAAGTTCAGCGACCCGCCTTGCAAAATCACACTGTTGCTTCCCACCGAGATGGTTTCTGCGTTGATTGGCGCGCTAGTTGTAATGGATGGGGTGGCGATTAACAAAGGCTGCTGCAAGCGGGTTGAAGCCGCTCCAGAGGTTATTATCTGCTCAAGAGAAAAATTCTCCACTTGGAAGTCGAGATTCTGCGCAGACGCCGCTTGGCTCAATACTGTCAATGTATAAACTGTGATCGCTATTATCTTCCGCATGGGAACGCCCTCCGCATTCTGTTCGGTTCTATAGTAGCAAGCTTCACGATCTCGCGCTGCAGGTAAATTCACCTTTGTTGGTTGATAGCCGCATCTGCGCCACAAGCTTGCTTCTCCCGGTAACCGATAGAACCATCCTCGCGGGTACAACCTGACTCTGACCGCGAGCTAGCCGATAGCGGCCCACTTGAGAGGTGACCGAGCGATTTCCGTTGTCCGTGCGATAAATTTGCAGCTTGTAAGCTCCGGATGAGCCCGGGGCATCTGAAACGATAGCCTTAATGGTAACTAACGCTTTATGGGCGTTAAGCGCGATGGAGCATTCTGGATCGCTCGCAACCGCCATGGCCGGAAGAACAATGGCCAAAACTGAACTGTATACTCGAAGCATAGCAAGTTCTCCTGCTTAAAAACGAGAACGGAGGGCGGCAATGCCGCCCACCGCAAATTTGTTCCGAACGCTATCAGACTAGAGCGAGTTCTGGTAGTTAACCGCTGTGTTGTTATTTCCGCTTTGCACAATGGCATTGGCGTTAGAATTGCCCACCTGCAAGCTAGCCGCAGCGTTCCCGTTGCCGCCGTTCGTAAAGCTACCGCCCACGCTCAGCCCAAGGCCGGCTACAGTCTCGGTGAAGGTCGGTCCGCTCTGCGTTGCTCCTTCGAACGGTTGCACACTAATCGAGTCAGAACCGCCCTGCGAGATGAATGAACCGTTATCATTCCCTAGCTGCAATGAGGCCGCGGTGTTGTCTGAACCGTTCTGCAGAACCGCAATGCTGTTGTTGTCGCCTTGCTGGGCCATCGCCAAAGCATTGTTTGTACCCCCATACTGATAACCGATGGCTTGGTTGTTGTTGCCAAACGCCGCTGCAGCAGCAGCGTGGTCCGTGGCTTCTTGGAGAAGAGCGGTCTTGTTGCCGTCCCCGGACTGAGCGATCGCTGCTTCGTTGGCGTCGCCAGACTGACTTGTCCAAGCTTGGTTATTGTCTCCAACCTGAACTGTCGCAGTTTCCTGGAAGTTGCCTACTTGCGTATTAAAGGATACGTTGTCATTGCCTACTTGGAATTGGACAGCAGCGTTCTCGGATTGGGACGGAGCGCCAGCGTCGCTCACCCCGCCGAAAAACCCGTCACGAGCCTCAGCTTCGGCCCCGATGGCGTCACCAACCTCTGCCCGGGCGATACCGTAACCAACAAGCCCAATGTTCACATCAAGAGCTGCCAAAGCTGACTCGCCCGTCAATGTTGCTGCGGCTTCGTCAGTGGCGGTATTGAAGAGAGCCGACGTTGTGCTGCTGCTATTTGCGTTGCTATTGGGTGCTGCATCGACTACAGCCTGAGCAGAAGCGACACCGGCGAATGCGACCAAGGCCGCGGTGGAAAGAAATAACGTTTTCATAATAGTCCCCTTGTTGGTCAATTTTACCTTGCTTAGGTGGAACAAACTTACGGAAGGTGGGTCGCCTTCGGCTATTCCAGTCATGGACTATGAGAGGACTGATTTGTCATTGGAACAAACTAGGCTCAGCTAGCAGTTAGTAGTTATATGGTCACATACAGGCATTAACTTGAGTGGATTTAGAGCAAGGACATCAACTACCTACACAAGCTCTTTCTATTTTTAAGCGAGCGTGGCACGCTTACGTTAGTGGACCAAGATAAACGAGGTTGGCATGCACCGCTCCGCAATCCCAATTATACTACCCTTATTGTTATTTCCGTTTGGCAATCTTGCGATGGCAGATGATCGGACCTCGGTCGTCCAGGCTGGCCCGCGCCTTCTGACGTCGAGAATCGAACAGCTTTCAAGAACCGCTCGCCAACCGGTACTTCGTGCGCCTGACCAATTTGCACAGTCAAATCGGCGAGCGGTGCAAGGCCCTACAACGAGACAGGCTGCGCCAACCTCGGTACGGGTAATACGAGATTTGATATTAGATTTCGGCATGTTATCGGAAGATATTCCTATCTTCTTGCCGACTGTTGGAAGCGGCGTTCGTGTCGTAGCGCGTTAACATTCTTGACTTTGCCATATTTTTGAGCGATTTTCCCTCGTAGCCATCTGCCATTATTGATGGCGTAATTTTTTGTATGTTTACTTATTTTTCATACTGAACGTTCTGGGGGGAATGTGATGCATGATGGTGTAAAATTAAAATATACGCGTATAGCAGTTTTCGCTAATAGCTCTCTAGATCGTTTAGCTATAGAACGGCTATGCACTGGCGAAGGCGGTAAAATTTCCGCGTCAAGGCTCTTTTCGCCTGATTGCGCAAGCTCGGTTTATCGCAGGCGCGAGGAAATTGATCTTGTTATTGTTAGCATCGAAGCGATCGATGCTTTGCAACTGAAATGCCTTTCCATGATAATTTCAATTTTCGACAAAGCGCCGATCGTAGTTTTTTCGGCTGACGTCGATAACCTCGGAGCTTTTACAAGGTTCAACAGATCGATTAAAGCGGTTATCCCGAATACTGTTGATCCTGATACTGCTAGAGCGTTGCTAAAGGTTGCCCTTTTAGGCTACTCTATTCGGATTAATGATCAACTATTTGCGATCGCACAGCCATATATCTCGCACGATGATATAGGAAAGTTGACACCACGTGAGCGCGAGGTTGCCAGAAAAGTTGGTGAGGGACTGGTGAATAAAGATATCGCACGGCAGCTCTCTATCTCTCTGAACACTGTAAACGTACATCTTCAGGCTATTCGCCGAAAGCTCGGTTTAAAAAATCGAACGGCTGCAGCATTAGCGCTTTCTCAATCAAATTTTGCGGTCGAGCCCAAACTAACCACTGCTCTCCCCCCTACTAAAAACCTCTACCGATCTAAGAGCCAAGATGAGCGCGGCTCAACAAGTATGCGTCCAATCATTCAGTAACCTACTTTTGAACAACGCCTTAATTCCGAACACCGTCAAATCTTCGACAGAGATGTGCTAGCCGCGCTTAGGCTCAGGACCCGTTGATTAGGCTTAGTCATGTTGTTGACGCGCCCCAACTGCACGCATAGCCATCTGTCATGATCAGCCAAGCTTCACAGCCTCGTCTGAAGGGCTCCTGGTTCCCTCGGTCCATTATCTCTTATGCCGTCTGGGCGTACCATCGGTTTGGCCTGAGCCTGCGCGATGTCGAGGACCTATTGGCCGAACGGGACGTAATAGTCTCTGACCTGCCCCCGGCGAAATCCCTCACCATGATGTAGAGTCTGCCCAACAGAGGTGGTCGCGGGATTTCGAACCAGGGGTTAAGCTGTAGCGCCTGAGGAAGAACGCACAGAAATGACCAAACGGAAACGCTATTCGGCAGAGTTCAAGGCGAAG
>NZ_JBIFFO010000043.1:0-7997 GCF_043557115.1 Sulfitobacter sp. 1A13679 | reverse complement strand
CTTTTGTGTCTGCATCGACACCGCCTACGCCCAGATCAATGAACCAGCAACCTCAGGACCGTTAATGTGACAACACCCCCCTTTCTTTTCCCTGCGGTACGCAAGCCCGGGCGCTCTCTCAACACGGACTTTTTTGCCGCGCACTTCTCGAAAGCCATGCGTGCGGTTGTTGGCTTGCCGATGACCCCGCACCAGATGCGCCACGGGCAGACGTCGCTCTTGCTCGATCGCTACCCCAACGAGATCGAAGTGATAGCCAAGCGTATCGACGATACTGCGGCCACCTTACGTCAGTTTTACGGCTGGCTTAACGCGCTCAAGCTCGTTGAGCGGGGTCAGGACATGATGATCGGATTGATGGATGACTAAGACTTACGATACCCGCAGCCGTGCAGAAATTCTATCTGCGGCGCATTTTGGTCCCTATCGCGCAGCCCCCGGGCTTAATGAGATCGGCTTACGTGAGCTGCGCACCTTGGATAAGTTCTTTGGTTTTGCGCAAACGCGCGCGATCTCTGTGCCGACCGTTTCGGATTTTCTTGCGTTTGCACAAGAGGATGCTTCACCGCGGCAATTGGAGAACCTGCGTACCGCGTTTGACCGGTTGGTGCCGGCGGGGACCCCGGTTTGTTGCACGATACGTGGCGCGATCCGTGAAAAGAAAGGCACCGGCCGTAGCTGTGACCGTCGAGACAGGCAGGCGCTTGCGGCTGACCCTTTGATGGCGCCCTACTGTAAACTGAAGGGGTTCGAGACAGTAGCGCTTGAGGACCTGCGCGTCTTTGCACGGTTTCTTGCCTTCACAGCCGCGCGTGGGATCACGGTGCCAACGGTCGATGACTACCTCGCATTTGGGGAGGACGTGACGTCGAGCCGCCGCTTGCGCTCTCTCAAGACCGCCATCGATGTTTTAATGCCGGGCAGTCCTGCTGCACATGTAATCCTCTCTGAGGCGATCGCTCGCAAAAAGCCCCGGAAACCTGCCAAAGCGGGGTCCGTGCCGCGCCCTGCAGCGCAGCGGCGTGTCGCTCTTGATGCGCTGCCGCCCGCTTGGCGTGCCAAATTGACGGTCTGGCGCACGGGGTTTGTGGCGCTCCATGAAGCGGTGCCGGCCCCCTCCGTGATCGACAACACCGAAGATATCTTGCGTGAATATGCAAACGTGCAGATCGATGCAGGTGCTCCAGTCGCCATTACCATTGAAGGGGTTCGGCGGATGGAGGCATCGCGCACGGCGCATGCCAAGACGCGTCAGGCCCCAGCCTATACGTCTCAAGGGGATCGGCCCGCTACACGACATACCGCTGTCATGCGGCTGCGCCAGTTTGGAGACGCCCTTGGAATTGACAGGCTGACGTTGGAGGCGATCCGTGCGCATGAGAACGCGCTACGAGCTGACTTGCAGTCCGTCGTGCCTCTGAAGTTCGGTCGCTATGAACAACTGCCTGATTTGAAGGAAACCTGGCAGCTGGCGCATACACTTCTTGAGCAGAGCGCTGAGGCCAGGCGGCGGGCTACCAAGATACGACTGCTTAACGAGGCGTTCTGTATCGCCTTTTGGACGCTGATCCCGCTGCGATTGGGTGACGGCCAGCTCATTTGGGGAAAGGATATATGGCAGGATGGGGACTGCTACCGCATCGATATCACGACAACTAAAGAAGATGAGCCGCTACGCGGCAGACTACACAAACGATTGGAGCCCTTTGTGGATGCTGTGCTTTTGCGCGGAATGAACGTGGATCATCTGTCGCAATTCCGCGCGCTTTCCCAGACGGATCAGGTCCCCGTACTGCGCGCTGTATCTGGCAAAGGACTCGCAGGCGGATATCCTTCCAGCGCTTGGCGCAGGCATATGGGGACCGGGGCGCATATTGCGCGTACTCGGATACATACAGAGCTTGGACAGTTGGGGCCGGAAGGGGTGGAAATGGCGCTGGCTCTTACGGCTCAGCGCGATGCGCGATCCCAACTCGCCTACCAAGCGGCACAATTTGAAAGGGCGCAGCGGGCCAAGGGCCAAAGCATGATTGACGGGCTGCTGGCGGAGGTGCTCGATCCGTAAGCGTTGGTAACGCTCGATCGGGCGGGATCCGCGCACTGAAGGGCGCCGTGTCCGAGCTCTAGGGTATGATTGGGGCCTTAAGTTTCATCGGGATTTAACTGTTCGCATCCTTCTTGCGGAGGGTTGCTTTGAAGGGGCGCCTGGGCCGAAGCACGGATCGAAACAACTTTGGCGTCGACCGTTTAAACCGCGAAGCCCACGCTCCTGTCTACGGGCGTGGGTCTAAACGGGCTTTCCCGTTGGGATCTATATTCTTTCTGCTTGAAGAAAACCTTTGGATCTTTGCCTCTCTCTCTTGGGCACGGTGCAACTTTTTTCAGAAGAATGCAGGATTTCATTTTTGGCTCTCAAGAAACGTACCCAGTTTGTTTTTAGGCGCTGCGCGTGCCGCTCAACCTGAACCATCAAACTGGAAAGGATACACAGATGGGACTGGATATTGGTTTTTACCGCGACGGGGAGGAGGTTTTCTCTCTACGCAATCACGATGAATTTTTTGAGGCGCTTGTGGAAGGCTCTGGCGGGGATGTCTATGAAGACTACAGCGACTTCTGCGTTACGCTCGACACTTTGGCTGTGCTCGAAGGTATGATCGAAGACGGTTTTACCGACTGTGGTCTTTCCCCAGACGAGGCTTTGGCCGACATTCCTGATGCGTTCCACAACCTTAATGCGCAAGATGCGGAATGGAAAGATCTGCTACGCTACTACCCTGCAATCGTTGCGTTTCTCGCTGAAGATATCTCTGCGAACGGGCCCCTCATCTGTGGTTGGTCTGCATGAGAAAAATTTTGGCGCCTGTCGCGATGAAAGGTGTTTGCTCGATGCGATTGGTAAAGGCGCAAGTCAGTTAAATAATACTGAAACACGCTCTAGATGGTTGTCGCGTGGAACCGACGTGTCTCATTGGTCCTACTAATTTCTGCCGAATAGGCAGCTGAGGATTTGGGTTTTGTCGGTTCGCCGGCTGCACCCATCTCCTTACTGGGCCCGGTCTTACCGCCGAATAGGCGGCTGCAGATGGGGTTGCTACGATCAGATGATCGTGCCCCATCTTTTTACTAAAACCCCCGTCGCGGAGGCCTCTGACAGTAAATGCTTATGGCTTGTCCCCTGTCAGGACACTGAGTTCAGTTCGGGGTGTTTTGCTGTGAGAAAATGTCTTGGCGTGGTATTATTGTCTACGCTGATAAGGCCTGTCAGTTCGCTGCCAGTCGCTGCCAGCAGTAAGTCGATTTTGTCTGGTCGACGCAGTGCTGCTGCTCCGTCTCACCATGGATGATTTCGACAATGTGATCGATGGTGCCGAGGAGGCCGCGTTCGAAGAGCGGATGCCAGACGAAACGCATCAGATATTTGGGGGTCAATGCCGCAAGGTCAGCCCGTGCCGCTGCTGTGATACTGGAAGCCTCTCCGACCGGTTCCCACTGGTCAGGGGGCAAGGACAGGCGCCGTTCCACCTCCGCTTCGAGCGCGACCCTTCCAGTCTAACGCTCCGCCTTTGCCAATTCTCCTGAAACGCCAGCACTCATGTCGATTGCTGCTCCCTTGGAGCTCCAACAGACTACCGATTAGATGGGCATTGGCGATGTTTATCGGGCCCATGCGATGCTGGTTCGCCGGTAGGCCCATTTATCGGATGGGGCGAAGTTGTGTTTGCGGCTCTGGGCTTCTGTACACTGCGCGTTTTTTATTCGATGTTCGGGTAAGCGGCCCATGTACCGGCTCAAGGTTAAGCCAGGAAGAGATGACAAATTTCATAATCGACAAGCCGCGTATTGTATTTATCCACCTGCCCAAAACCGGCGGCACATCGGTGCGCGACGCGCTTGGGAGGCTTGAAGGACGGTACTTTGGTCATGTGCCGGAGCGCTTCCGAGACCGACACAGCTTAGCGGTTGTGCGCGAGCCTAAAGCTCGATTTCTGTCTGCTTTCCGGATGTTCAAGTTCGGCAATCAGTTGGCGGAGGACTATTATGCCGAGCCGCGATGGCCCGATCTGTCCATCTCGCAAGCGCTCGATGTGCTGGAAGATCCGTGGATTGGCTATGACCGTAGTCATCGGGACCTCCCTTGGAACTTCAAGCATCATATCATTCCCCAGACCCATCCGTTTAACTGTTTGTTTTATGCAGACACGGTTCTTCGGTTCGAAACCCTCGAAGAGGATTTTGGGGCGTTTTGTGCGAACTTCGGGATCGCAGCAGAACTGCCGCGACTTCGCGCGTCTCGGAGCGGGCAAAAACACGAGGAGCGGTGGCGGCCGGAGGAAGAAGAGCGCTTCATGCGCCTGTTTGCGGATGACTATCGCTTTTTGGGGTATGCGTCCGGTCGCCCTGAACCCAAAAAGAAACGATATAACTTCGAACCTTTGAGGCCTAAGGACAGGACGGTCTACGACCTTTGGCCCGCTTATTTCTCGGACCAAAAGATCTTTCTGAAAGATGCTGCGCAAGCGCTGCCTGATGAGAGCTCTGTGCTTGAGCCTTTCGCCGATGAAATTATCCCGGGCTCTCCAACGGGGGCTTGGGCGGGGCGGTCAAAAGATCTGGTAGCTCATTTTCAGAAGCTTCAGCCGGAGTTTTCTGGGGCCTCTCGTCTCGCGCACCTGCTGGCCTGTACGATCGTCGTGCTGCGCAGGGATCCAAGCTGCGAGAGTGCCCTTAGGCTCTTTTGGCGGATCTTGGATGAACAGTTTGAGGTGATCCGGTCAGAGCTTTCCCTACGCTGGTTGGTGTCGATTGCAGACACGATCGCCGATTTTGGCCGAAGTTCCGGAGAACGTGCTGTTGGAATGAGTGCCAGTATCTACGCAAATACGGCGAAGCTGCATGAGAGCGAGCTTAAACTGTTCTACCCAAAGCGTCCGTGGCCCCCGCGCAAACGCTTTTCATCGGGAGGGGCATTGTTTGACGGCATGCTCACCTATTGGGTGGAGAAGGGGGATATGATCGACAATATGCTTGCGCGTTCGGGGAAGGTGGCGGCATCGGAACCGACGGCCGGAAAGGTCCTTATGGAGGTGATTGAGCGACTAAAGCTTGGCCCAACCGTCTATAGGCGGTTCAAGCGTATATCAGGGGTGAAGGCTGCGCCTCTGGTGGACGATAAAATCAAAGAGCGGCTACAGCGGATTATGAAGAATAATGTTTGAGCCGGTGGTGAGCCTGGCAGGCAGGACGTGATATGAACAAAGGTCGCAAACCCGATATCCTGTGTATCGGCGCGCAGAAAGCAGGCACATCTTGGCTACATGTCACTTTGGCAACCAGACGAGACATTTGGGTGCCGCCGTTCAAGGAACTGCATTTTTTCGACCATAAGTTCATTGCTGAATGCCGGCGGTGGGCGCCGTGGCATGTCAAACAGGGACTTCAGGGCGCGCGTGCGCGCCATCTTACGAGCGCCTCACCCCCAGATGAGGCCTATCTGGCATATCTTGATCGTCTTCAGACCGCACCCATTTTGAACGGCACATGGTATAAATACATTTTTTCCCGAGCGCCGGAGGACCAAAAGTGCCTTGATGTCACGCCGGAATACTCATGCATTCCAGATGAGGGCGTGGACTTTTTTAAGCGCTTTCTGCCACATAGCAAACTGATCTATCTCATCCGTAATCCCTTGGGCCGGCTGAAGTCTCAGCTGCGCATGAACGCGCACCGCAGAAAGAAGCTGCCTTCTTCGCGACAGGAGTGGGAAGAGCTGTTAGATATGCCCGCGCTTCGAACGCGCGGAGACTATCTGAGCAATGTGCCGCGGTGGAGCGCACGTTTTGCACACGATCGATTGCTATACTTACCCTACGGACAAATCGGCAAAGATCCTTTGAGCCTTCTGCGCAAGATTGAGCATCATTGTGACTTGGCTTCTTCTGAGTACCCTCAAGCTGCTGAAAGGGTCCATCAAACGGCACCGCTGCAGTTGCCTGACTATGTCATTGAGCGTTTGGAGGAGCTGGCCGCGCCCCAGGCGGCGTTTCTTCGAAGCCATTTTGGCGAAAGCTTCTATCAAGACACCTAAAAAAGAGCATGGAACGTGGGCTGACGTGGCGCGGGGCGAACTTGGCTTCACCCGTTACGCAAAGTGACCTTCGACATGGCGTCAATCCTGATCAGGTCGAGCTCATACTGGGCATCCATGCGTGTCTGTAGCTCTTCGTCGATTTGAACAATTTTGCTGAGAAGCTTTGCGCTTTTAAGGTGATGACAGGCCTCTTGCGACAGGGCTTTGCGGGTTTGAGGATCAATAAGCTCAACATCTATATCAAGCAGGGCTGCCAAGAACGGTAGCATCACCTGATGGGGCTGCTCGAAATTCCAAACTGTTAGGGTAGCTCTGGGACAGGCAGCCGTGATGCGAGACACCAGGTCGGCCCAAGAATGAACTGGTACGGCGCGGTCAGAAGGGCCGGGGAAGATGTCATCATCCGCCAGCAAGTATGTCCAGCATTCTGCTTGAGGAGCGATTGCTAAATGCAGATCCAGTTGGCGGTCGGAGAAGGCATTGTCGAGGTTTTGAACCCTGCGCTTGGCTTTAGGGAACATGGTCTTTTTGGTCAGCATATCGCTCACCGGGCCGAGAAGCGCGTGTTCACTGATGATAATGTGCTTAAAGGCGTCGAGATTTTTTTGGTGTTTTAGAACAGGTTCAACAGCCCCTTGTAGAAGGCCCAACTTGTCAGAGGCGACCATTGTCGCTCTAAAGTGCTCCACGTATTCATGGCGCGTGATGGTTTTGGTCGACGTACTTAGTAAGACCTTCTCCAAATGGTTTGATATGCATTCTATAAGGCCGGTCGCGATACGGTTTGCCCCAAAGTGGACGGTTGCCGTTCTTTGGTCAGGCATCATCCAACTCCGGAAACCCGTGCTGAGAGATTGTCTCATGGCCTTGGGCGATGCCCTTAGCGGCCTGCGCCAGCGCACCAGCCTGGTGCAAAAGAATTTTGTACTTTAGTTCCAGCGCCGCGAGGCTTGGCTTGAACCGCGTGAGCTCTGCCTCGGTGAGGCTGTTTGCGGCTTCATCAGAAGATAGGATTTCTTCGAGAAGCTCTGCGACTTCTGCCAACCGAGCATGGATCAGCGCGCGATCTTTCGCGTCAAAGCCGCTGACTTTGAAAAAAAATGCCTCTTCCTCGGCATCAATCGTTAGCTTGAAGCTCATGGCCTATTCCCCGTAAATCCGTTGTATCATTGACTGCAATCGACCTTAGCTGCGTTTTTGCGCGCTCTCTGATAGGTGCAACAGGCTCTTAGCGTTGAGCAATGCTTTGCGAGCTTTTCAGGCCGCACTTTTTGCGTTTTTTAGTACTGGAAGGCCATAGAGGCTCTTCAGAGCATTGCGGCATTTAAAGCGCTCTCAAGTTTATTACGCTGTCCCTTCGGCTGCGCGCCTGTTGCGACATGCTGTTAGGTGGGTTTCGCGTACAGTCTGCAACATGCTCTGCAAAGATGTCCAATCTTCATTAGACATATCACCGCGTGTGACAGCGTCCACGCTCGTCTCATACGCACTTTCAGTGCCGTCCGAAACGAGGCTGCCTTCTGTGCGACTTGAACTATTCTGGTGCGACGGTCATTCGAGTCAGCGCTTCGGTGTGAGCTCACGGTGAAGTGCAGTTCTTGATATCTCGTTTTATTCCAACCGTTTCTGTATTTCCATCAGGTTGCTTTCAAAGACCTCAGCGGGCGTGCGGTAGCCGAGACATTTGCGCGGCGTTGCGTTGAGGCGGTCACAGATCATTTTCAACTCATGATCTGGGACCGCCGTGGTGTTGCGCTTGCGGGGTAGCCATCTTCTGGCGCGTCGGTTGGTGTTTTCCACCGTGCCTTTCTGCCACGGGCTGGAGGGTCGATCATGCCCCATAGCGTGGTGTAACTCGCGGCTGGCCGGGCGCTTTCGACGGCCGAGCTGATCAGTCCGTCTGAGT